>NZ_JAAGPP010000384.1:0-945 GCF_017104975.1 Burkholderia sp. Ac-20344 | reverse complement strand
GATTCCACCGCTATCTGCGCGGCAATTTCTATGTGCCGCTGGCCAGCCAGCTCAAGCAATCCGGCTTGATGCTCGACGCCGTGACTGCGAACGTCGAGGTGAGTAAATGGCTGCGCGACGTGGCCAACCAGCGCGTGCATCCGGTTACAGGGCTCGCCCCTGCGATTTTGTTGGAGCAACGAGAACGGGCTTGCTTGCGCGATATGCCTGGCTACGCGGTGCCCCGATTGCCGGCTCGCGCCGTCGCCCGGCCGCGCGTTGACCCCACGATGTCGATCCAGCACCCGTTGTCCGTCTACCAGCAATTGCTGACCGAGGTGCGCGCATGAACCTGCAGCAGGAACGCATCGACGGGCACTGCCAGAGTTTGAAGCTCGAGGGACTGATGCACCGATACATCGCTCTGGCCAGCGACGCGGCGGCTAAGCAATGGAGTTTCCTCGACTTCTTGGAGAACGCGCTCGCGCACGAACGAGAGACGAGGCAAGTTCGTTCGCGGCAAACATTGGTGCGCATGGCGGGGTTCCCCGCCATCAAGACGCTCGATGACTACGACTACAGTTTCGCCGTCGGGGCGCCGCGCAAGACGATCGACGAGCTCGCCACCCTGCGCTTCATTGAGCGGGGTGAGAACGCCGTGTTGCTAGGTCCGTCGGGCGTGGGCAAGACCCACCTCGCGATCGCCATCGGGTATGCCGCGACACAGGCCGGCATCAAGACGAAGTTCATCACGGCGGCGGATCTGATGTTGCAACTCGAGGCCGCGCGCCGACAGGAGCGATACGACGCCGTACTTCGGCACAACATTCTCGGCCCGAGAGCCTGTCAGATTTTTAGTGTGCCGAGGTCATGAGACGATAACGGAAATAACGTCCTATGACCGATGCAACCGTGACCAAGAAGAGCAAGAACCCGAAGACGCCGAAGCTGTTCCCCGATGAACTG
>NZ_JAAGPP010000383.1:0-734 GCF_017104975.1 Burkholderia sp. Ac-20344 | reverse complement strand
CGAAGATCCAGCTGCCGCGCGCGAGCGCTTCGGGCACGGCCGCATCGACATGGATCCGCTGCTCGAGTATCGTCGCCGGCCCCGCGACCGCGCGCAGCATCGCGAGCGCGTCGCGCTGCATGTCGCGCGCCGGATTCAGCCGGTTCACGACGATCTGCAGGTCGCCGCCGCCGGCCCGGAGCGCAGCGAGCCGCGCGGCCGTCGTCGCGCAGGCGGTCGGCTCGGGCGGCACGACGACGAGCGTCAGGTCCGCGCGGCGGATCGCCTGCTCGGCCTGCGCCGACGGATACCGTGCGGTGTCGATCAGCACGACGCCGTCGGCCGGCAGCGCAATGTCGTCGAGCGCGCGCGACAGCCACGCGGGATCGGCCGTGAGCCGCGCATCGCATGCGGCAGCGCCGGCCGCGTCGACGTGCCCGTACGGCACGAACAGCACGCCGTCGGCGCTGCGCCACGTATGCGCATGCCACGGTTCGGCGCCGCCGAGCACGCTCTGCGCGAGGCCGTGCTCGGCCAGCGAGTCGAGGCCGAGTGTCGCGCCCATCAGGTTCTGCGCATCGAATTCGACGGCGACGACCGGCCGGCCGCGGCGCGCCAGCAGCACCGCGAGCGCGGCCGTGAGTGTCGTGCGGCCCGCGCCGCCGGTCGTCGACGTGATGGCGATCGTCTTCATCGGGCCGCCTCGCCGCCACGCTCGCTGCGCTCCGCATCGGGCAGCAGCCGCCCGCGCAGCA
>NZ_JAAGPP010000382.1:0-649 GCF_017104975.1 Burkholderia sp. Ac-20344 | reverse complement strand
GCATCGAGCGCGCCACGCGCGGCGGCGATCCTGAATGGTGCGGACGGGTCGCGCATCACACGCCTCCCGCACTGCGACGGCGATCGATCCAGTGCTGCAGCACGGCCACGCCGTCGTCCGACCACACCGCATGCGGCCGCACCGCACGTACCGCGGCTAGCGCGTCGCGCGCATCGCCGAACCCGCGTCGCGCCGCCAGCCATGCGGCCGCGCACAGCACGCTGCGCCCGTAGCCGAGCGCGCAGCAGACCAGCACGTCGCGCCCTTCCCCGTGCAGGCGCTCGAGCGCCGCGACGGCCTGTGCCAGTTGCGCGGCCGTCGGCGCGACGAGGTCGAGCTGCGGCACGGTTGCATAGGCGAGCGATGCATCGACCGACGTCCAGCGCGGCATTTCGGCAGTCAGGTCGACCAGTGCCGTGAAGCCGTGGCGGCGCACGTCGCGTGTGGTCGGCGTGCGGCCGATCGATACACGCTCGTCGATCCGAGCCGGCGCCGGCTGCCGGAACGTCCACAGCCGCGAATTGACGAATGCACCGGCAATCGTCGGCGCGAACAGCCAGCGGATGACCACCGGGTAACGCCCGCGCGCATCCTTCTGGAATGCGCCGGGTGCGCCGCGCCGGTAGATCCACGCGACACACGCGAGCGA
>NZ_JAAGPP010000381.1:0-992 GCF_017104975.1 Burkholderia sp. Ac-20344 | reverse complement strand
GCGATAGAGCGCGGCAAACCGGCCAAAGTCCCAGACACCGAATCGACCGCAGATCGCGGATACCGTATCGCCCGGCATTGCATTGCAGAGGGCTGCGCGGATGGCATGCATGCGGTACAGCGCCAGGTAGCGATGCGGTCCCATGCCCAGGTATCGATGAAAGACGTTGCGGACCGTGCGTTCGGATGCATCGGCAGCCACGCAGAGGTCGTCCACAAGAACCGTCGTTTCCCCCACGCACTTGAGGAAGCCCAGCGCCCTGCTCAGGATCTGCCGATGACGCGGCTTGAGGCGGATATGGGCCGCGCCATCGTCGAACGTCAGCACGGCGCGAAACACGAGGTCGATCAGCTCGGCGCGCGCTGCGAGCAAGGCGCCCGGATGGCGCAATTGATCCGGGTCGTCGCGCTCGACGCGCAAGATGCGCCGAATCGTTGCCAGTAGCGTCGGCACGCCGTTGCGACCGGTACAGACCAGATTGTTGGAGAGGAGTGTGGCGTCGAACTCGTCGACGTGCATGTGGACCCAGCGCAGGACCAATGGCGCCGATATTGCCACCGTCAGCCAGCTTGCCGCCCGCTCCGCAACGATGTGGAACATCTGATCGGGCGCCATCCAGCCGACCGTGCGGGCGTCGAAGGCATGGCCATCGACAATGGTGCATTGTTGTGCACTCAACGGAACGAAGATGTTGAAGTAGTCGGCCATGCCGACGCCCGAATAGGCAGTGGAGGCGCCCTCCCGGCCCATCATGATCGCCACGCCATCGAGGTCGATCACCTTGAGCTGCCAGTCTCGCTGTGGCCGGGACCGTAAGACATATCTTCCCTGGACGCCGTAAAGCGCCGCCTCGAACTCGTCGAACTCCGGGCAGACCAGCTTCGTCAATGGATTGCTCCTTGGGCGGCACTTCACGTGGGGTTGCCATGCCAAGTTCAGGCGACACTTGCCGATTTTACGTAGCTGGAGATTGAAGTTTCAAGAAATAATTA
>NZ_JAAGPP010000380.1:0-1000 GCF_017104975.1 Burkholderia sp. Ac-20344 | reverse complement strand
TGTCATGTCGAGCTGGCTGAACGACTGAATCTGGACATCTGGTTCGCAGATCCCTACGCCCCTTGGCAACGGGGCAGCAACGAAAATACCAACGGCCTGCTGCGCCAGTTTCTGCCCAAGGGGGCCGACCTGTCAGGCGTCACCCAGATGCAATTGAACGACATTGCCAAACTGATGAATGGCCGCCCTCGCCAAACCCTCAACTGGAAAACCCCTGAAGAGGCTATGGCGATGGAATTGGCTGCCGCCGGATTGGCTAAACGTTGCACTTGATTCTTGAGACCACCATCCATGCAGCTTGGCCTCGGCGAAGTTGTTGTGATGCCCGATCAAGCCACCGAAGGCGCAGACATGCCGTACGCCGTGATCTTGCTCAGAACTGCTACTTCGCTTGACTGCGAGGGAGTACCGGACTGCTACGAGATCGATGGGAAGCAAACGCAGTTCTATCTCGCGGTGCCGCTAACAAAGGACGAGTGGGAGCTTCGCCGACAGCGTGGGCACGATGCGCTTATGGATCAGTTCCAAGATGAGGAGAAGGAACTCTTGTTCTGATGGGTTGTGCCGTACTCGGATGCCTCGGCGAGCGGTTGTAACTGCCCGCCAAAAATTGTCCCGCCTGTGGAGCCTGTGTCGACTTGAATAGGATCCGGGTTTTCGTCCTACCCCCGCCGCGTTTTTAAGCAGCGGGGTATCAGGAATGGCCACTATTGGTCATGATTGGCAAGGTTCGGCGGTTGCAAGAGCGAGCGTCAATCGCGTCGATACGGTGCTGTTGTCCGACGGTCACAATCCTGCCACCGGATACAACAGTGCGGCCTCCCGGGCCTGATGCAACAGCGCACCGTCCACATCGGCTGAATCGCACACATAATTTAACATAATATGTATGATCGCATTTCGACCTTGTAGTAGCTAGATTGAAATGTCCGCTTTGGGGGTGCGAACAAAATCTTGGACTACCTTGGAGGTAGTTCATGTATTCATACGAAGACCGCGT
>NZ_JAAGPP010000379.1:0-827 GCF_017104975.1 Burkholderia sp. Ac-20344 | reverse complement strand
CGCAGGCCGGCCCGACGCGCATCGCGCTCGTCGGGATGCCCGGCGCCGGCAAGACGACCCTCGGCAGCGCACTGGCCGGCGCGCTCGGGTTGCCGTTCGTCGACGCCGACCGCGAACTCGAACGCCGCTTCGGCGCCCCCGTCGCGGCGCAGTTCCATGCGGGCGACTTCCGCGCACGCGAAGCCGACGTCATCGATGCACTGACGTGCGGGCCGGCGCTCGTGCTCGCGACCGGCGGCGGCGCCGTGCTGCGCGACGATACGCGCGCCCGGCTCGGCCAGCGCTGTTTCGTGATCCATCTCGCGAGCGATCTCGACACCCTGTGGCACCGCACGCGCGACGACGCGTCCCGCCCGCTGCTGAACGTCGCCGACCCGCGCGCGGCCCTCGCCGCGCTGCACGACGCGCGCGAATCGCTGTACCGCGCATGCGCGCACTGCCGCATCGACACCTCCGGCCAGTCCGTCGCCCAGACGCTCGCAGCAGCGCTCGACGCGCTTGCCCTGGCGTAACCCGCGCGCCACGATCCGTCCCCTTTCAGCTGTTTCTATGGCGCCGGCCGGTTCGGCCGACTGCTATTTCTACCAGTTGCCGATCGCCAGATAATATCTAAAGATATATTTTTAGATATATATCGTTTGCCATCTCGCGACAGGAAACCGACCATGCCCTTCCTCATCGACCGAGCGCGCGGCTCCCGCCGCCTGGTTCCCGCGCTCGCCGCGCTCGCGATCGCCGGCTGCGCGCCGTTCGGCTCGCAACGCCCGGCGGCCCGGATGACGCCCGTCGAGCAACTCGATGCGGGTGCCGCGATCCACGCCGCCGGA
>NZ_JAAGPP010000378.1:0-1042 GCF_017104975.1 Burkholderia sp. Ac-20344 | reverse complement strand
TGTCGGTCTTCACGCGCTCGACGATCCCTTCGTCGCGCAGCAGCTTCAGGTTCGCGACCGCGACGGCCGCGGCAACCGGGTGCCCCGAGTACGTGAGGCCGTGGTTGAATTCGCCGTTGTCGATGATCGGCCGCGCGACGCGCTCGTGAATGCCGACGGCACCCATCGGCACGTAGCCCGACGTGAGGCCCTTGGCCATCGTGATCAGGTCCGGCTCGAAGCCGAAGTGCTGGTGCGCGAACCATTCGCCGGTACGGCCGAAGCCGCCGATCACTTCGTCGGCGACGAGCAGGATGTCGTACTTGCGGCAGATCCGCTGGATTTCCGGCCAGTACGTCGACGGCGGGAAGATCACGCCGCCCGCGCCCTGGAACGGCTCGCCGATGAACGCCGCGACGTTCTCCGCGCCGAGTTCGAGGATCTTCGCTTCGAGCTGCTGCGCGCGGGCCAGGCCGAACGCCTCGGGCGTTTCGCCGGCTGCCGCTTCGCCGAAGAAATACGGCTGGTCGATGTGCACGATGTTCTCGACCTTCGACGGCATCTGCTCGTGCATGTAGCCCATCCCGCCGAGCGTGCCGCCCGCGATCGTCGAGCCGTGATAGCCGTTCTTGCGCGAGATCACGAACTTCTTCTGCGGCTGGCCCTGCACGCGCCAGTACTGGTGCACGAGGCGCAGCACGGTGTCGTTGCCTTCCGAGCCGCTGTTGCAATAGAAGAAGTGGTTGAAGCCGGCCGGCGTGACTTCCGCGAGCATCGCGGAGAGTTCGATCACCGGCGGGTGCGTGGTCTTGAAGAACGTGTTGTAGAACGGCAGTTCCTGGATCTGGCGATACGCGGCGTCGGCGAGTTCCTTGCGGCCGTAGCCGACGTTCACGCACCAGAGGCCGGCCATTCCGTCGATCACCTTGTTGCCGTCCGAATCCCACAGATAGACGCCGTCGGCCTTCACGATCACGCGGCTGCCCGCGCGGTTCAGCGCGCCCATGTCCGAGAACGGGTGGATGTGGTGCGCGGCGTCGAGCGCGCGGTATTCGGCGGTCGA
>NZ_JAAGPP010000377.1:0-1043 GCF_017104975.1 Burkholderia sp. Ac-20344 | reverse complement strand
CGCCAGGAAGATCACATCGAGCTGATCGCGTCGGAAAACTACACGAGCCCGGCCGTGATGGCCGCGCAGGGCTCGCAACTCACGAACAAGTACGCGGAAGGGTATCCGGGCAAGCGCTACTACGGCGGCTGCGAATACGTCGACGTGGTCGAGCAGCTGGCGATCGACCGCGTGAAGCAGCTGTTCGGCGCGGAAGCCGCGAACGTGCAGCCGAACTCGGGTTCGCAGGCGAACCAGGGCGTGTTCTTCGCGATGCTCAAGCCGGGCGACACGATCATGGGCATGAGCCTCGCGCACGGCGGCCACCTGACGCACGGTTCGCCGGTGAACATGTCGGGCAAGTGGTTCAACGTGGTGAGCTACGGCCTGAACGAGAACGAAGACATCGACTACGAAGCAGCCGAGAAGCTCGCGCAGGAACACAAGCCGAAGCTGATCGTCGCGGGTGCATCGGCGTTCTCGCTGAAGATCGATTTCGAACGCCTGGCGAAGATCGCGAAATCGGTGGGCGCATACCTGATGGTCGACATGGCGCACTACGCGGGCCTGATCGCGGCGGGCGTGTACCCGAACCCGGTGCCGCACGCGGACTTCGTGACGACGACGACGCACAAGAGCCTGCGCGGCCCGCGCGGCGGCGTGATCCTGATGAAGTCGGAGTACGAGAAGCCGATCAACTCGGCGATCTTCCCGGGGATCCAGGGCGGCCCGCTGATGCACGTGATCGCGGGGAAGGCCGTGGCGTTCAAGGAAGCGCTGTCGCCGGAGTTCAAGGCGTACCAGGAGAAGGTGGTCGAGAACGCGCGCGTGCTGGCTGAAACGCTGGTGAAGCGCGGGCTGCGGATCGTGTCGGGCCGTACGGAAAGCCACGTGATGCTGGTGGACCTGCGCGCCAAGCACATCACGGGCAAGGCAGCGGAAGCGGCGCTGGGTGCTGCGCACATCACGGTGAACAAGAACGCGATTCCGAACGATCCGGAAAAGCCGTTCGTGACGAGCGGCGTGCGCCTGGGCTCGCCGGCGATGACGACGCGCGGCTTCGG
>NZ_JAAGPP010000376.1:0-882 GCF_017104975.1 Burkholderia sp. Ac-20344 | reverse complement strand
GCTGGTCGACACCGGCCAGTACCGCAATTCGATCACTTATGTGATCCGCAAGAAGGGGTAGCGCATGGCTTTCCTCGACGTTACCGAAGTACTGCTCGATCCCGATTTCATGGATACCGGCCTGCTCGCCCGTTCTCTTCGAGCATTTCCGTGCGTTGCGTGCGCAAAGCGCCGCCGACCTGCGCGCGAATGCGCCGCTGGACGCGCTCGCGCTCGTCGGCCGCGCGGTGCCGCCGGCCACGCTGCGCACGGTACCCGACGCGTTCGCGACCCGGATTCGTGCCCGCTACGAACAGGCGCTGCTTGGCGTGCTGCGGGCGGAACACGTCGCACCCGACGCGGCGCTCGACGAACTCGACGCGATGCTGGCCGCGCTCGCCGGCGACGATCCCTATGATTTCTGGCGGCTCGCGGCCGCGTGCGTGCGTGCGCTACGCGCAAGCGGCGCGCCCGAGCTGAAGCGCTTTCTCGCGCGGACGAACCTGCTGCTCGGCGAGCACGTGCAGGGCCGGCGCAGTGCGCCGCCCGAGTTCGTGCGCGAGACGGTGGCGCTGCTGTGGCGCGATTTCGCGCTGTTCGGCGCCGCGGCCGAGGATGTTGCGCTCGTCGACGTGCTGCACGACTACGGGCTGACGGTCGACTGGCACGTCGCCGGTACGCCCGCGTCCGAAGCGCTGTGGGAGGCCGATGCCGCCCGGGCCGAGCACGATGCGGTCGCCGCTGCGCCGACCCGCGCGCTCGGCGTCGTGACGGTCAATGCGCATGCCTATGAGGATTTCCTGCAGACGGCCGATGCGTCGATGGCCGACCTCGCTGCCGATCCGGCTGCGGCCGACGCGGGTGCTGCATGGCATGCGTCCGGCGCCGCCTACCGGGTCGGTA
>NZ_JAAGPP010000375.1:0-1099 GCF_017104975.1 Burkholderia sp. Ac-20344 | reverse complement strand
GCTACCGTCCCGGCGAGCAGGGGCAACCAACAAGGAGGCAATGCCATGCATACGGTCAGAACGAAGGACGGCGTCGACATATTTTATAAAGACTGGGGCAGTGGCCAGCCCATTGTTTTCTCCCACGGATGGCCGCTGAGCGCGGACGACTGGGACGCGCAGATGATGTTCTTCCTGAACCACGGATTCCGGGTGATCGCCCATGACCGGCGTGGCCACGGCAGGTCGACCCAGACCGCCAGCGGTCACGACATGAATCACTATGCCGACGATCTGGCAACGGTGACGTCCCATCTAGACCTGAGGAATGCCATCCATGTCGGCCACTCCACCGGCGGTGGCGAAGTCGTCCGCTATCTGGCTCGACACGGGGAAAGTCGCGTTGCGAAAGCCGTGCTGATCGCCGCGGTGCCGCCATTGATGGTCAAGACTGACGCCAATCCAGGTGGATTGCCGAAGGACGTCTTCGACGGCTTCCAGGCGCAGGTCGCAAACAACCGGGCACAGTTCTACCGTGACATTCCAGCCGGTCCCTTCTACGGTTTCAATCGACCGGGCGTCAAGGCGGACGAAGGCGTCATCGCGAACTGGTGGCGGCAGGGCATGCAGGGCGGCGCCAAGGCGCACTACGACGGCATCGTCGCCTTTTCACAGACCGATTTCACGGAGGACCTGAAGAAGATCACTGTGCCGACGCTGGTAATGCATGGCGACGACGACCAGATTGTGCCCTATGCCGACTCCGCACCCCTTTCGGCAAAGTTGTTGCGCAATGGCATCCTGAGGACATACAAGGGATTCCCCCATGGCATGCCTACCACGCATGCCGAGACGATCAACGCGGACCTGTTGGCTTTCGTTCGCTCCTGATTATTCCCCCCGCTCGCGCAGACGTGCTGCCGATACGGATCCTCCACAGCGTCTAAGCAGGCGAACCCGGAGTGCCATCATGCTCAACCTCAGTCCGCTCGGAATACTCCACACCTCGATTGCCCTGGTGGCAGTGGCGTGTGGTCTGGTGGCGTTGTTTAAGCACGGCGAAATCGAGATGAGGACGCGATCCGGCCGGCTCTATATATGGCTGACGGCAGCGACGGCA
>NZ_JAAGPP010000034.1:0-60984 GCF_017104975.1 Burkholderia sp. Ac-20344 | reverse complement strand
GGCCGCGCTCGTACAGGCCGACCGAACGGGGCCGACGGTGCGCCCGCCCGCGTTCCGGCCGCATCCGCTCGCCGATCCGGTAAAATTACGCGTTTCAGCACACTAACAAGCCGCGCCGCCGCGCGAGCCGACCCTCCGGGCCCCGCCCGGAGCGCCGCCCGCAACGGAGCGCCAGCGCCACGAAGGCTCTTCATGCTTACGTTTCAGCAAATCATCCTGACGCTGCAGTCCTACTGGGACAAGCAGGGTTGCGCCCTGCTCCAGCCCATCGACATGGAAGTCGGCGCAGGCACGTCGCACGTCCACACGTTCCTGCGCGCGGTCGGCCCCGAGCCGTGGCGCGCCGCGTACGTGCAGCCGTCGCGCCGCCCGAAGGACGGCCGCTACGGCGAGAACCCGAACCGCCTGCAGCACTACTACCAGTACCAGGTCGTGCTCAAGCCGGCGCCGGAAAACATCCTCGACCTGTACCTCGGCTCGCTCGAGGCGCTCGGCTTCGACCTGAAGCAGAACGACGTGCGCTTCGTCGAGGACGACTGGGAAAACCCGACGCTCGGCGCGTGGGGCCTCGGCTGGGAAGTGTGGCTGAACGGGATGGAAGTCACGCAGTTCACGTATTTCCAGCAGGTCGGCGGCCTCGACTGCAAGCCGGTGCTCGGCGAGATCACCTACGGCCTCGAGCGCCTCGCGATGTATCTGCAGAAGGTCGAGAACGTGTACGACCTCGTGTGGACCGAGTGGGAAGAGCAGGGCCCGAACGGCCCCGAGCTGCGCCGCCTGTCGTATGGCGACGTCTACCACCAGAACGAGGTCGAGCAGTCGACCTACAACTTCGAGCACGCGAACGTCGACCTGCTGTTCACGTTCTTCAACAGCTACGAAGCGGAAGCGAAGAAGATGATCGACGCGCAGCTCGCGCTGCCCGCGTACGAGCTCGTGCTGAAGGCCGGCCACACGTTCAACCTGCTCGATGCGCGCGGCGCGATCTCGGTCACCGAGCGCGCGGCGTACATCGGCCGCATCCGCGCGCTGTCGCGTCTCGTCGCACAGGCTTACTACGACTCGCGCGAGAAGCTCGGCTTCCCGATGCTCGGCAACCCGCCGGGCGTGCCGGGCCTCACCACCGACGCCCAGGACGCCGCCCAGCCGGCATGGGCGCCGCCGCTCAAGGTCGAACGCAAGATCGATCAGGACTGACGAGACGAGATTCATTCCAATCATGACGCACAATCATCCCGCCCCCCTGCTCGTCGAACTGCTGACCGAAGAGCTGCCGCCGAAGGCCCTCGCGCGCCTCGGTGACGCATTCGCCGAAGGTCTCGCGCAACGCCTCGCGGCGCGCGACCTCGTCGAAGGCGAACTCGTGTTCGAACGCTACGCCACGCCGCGCCGCCTCGCCGTCGTCGTGCAGAACGTGCGCGCCGTCGCCCCTGAAAAGCAGGTCCGCGAAAAGGTCCTGCCCGTGTCGGTCGCGCTCGACGCCGAAGGCAAGCCGACGGCCCCGCTCGCGAAGAAGCTCGCGGCGCTCGGCCACCCGAACCTGTCGATCGCCGATCTCGAGCGCGCCCAGGACGGCAAGGCCGAAGCATTCTTCATCAACTATTCGGCAGCCGGCGCGACACTCGCCGACGGCCTGCAGGCCGCGCTCGACGAAACGCTCGAGAAGCTGCCGATCCCGAAGGTGATGACCTACCAGCGCCCGGACGGCTCCGACGTGAAATTCGTGCGCCCGGTGCATCGCCTGACGGTGCTGCACGACGATCGCATCGTGCCCGTCACCGCATTCGGCGTCGACGCCGGCGACACCACGCTCGGCCACCGCTTCCTGTCCGACGGCCTGGTCGCGATCCAGCATGCGCGCACCTACGCCGACACGCTGCGCGACAAGGGCCGCGTGATCGCACACTTCGCCGATCGCCGCGAAACGATCCGCACGCAGCTGAACGAACATGCGAACGGCGATACGGTCGTGATGCCCGAAGCGCTGCTCGACGAAGTGACGTCGCTGGTCGAATGGCCGGTCGTCTACCCGTGCCGCTTCGAGGACGAATTCCTGCAGGTCCCGCAGGAATGCCTGATCCTCACGATGCAGACGAACCAGAAGTATTTCGCACTGACCGACGTCGGCGGCAAGCTGCGCTCGCGCTTCCTGATCGTGTCGAACATCGAAACGAAGACGCCGGGCGAGATCATCGAAGGCAACGAGCGCGTCGTGCGCCCGCGCCTCGCCGACGCGAAATTCTTCTTCGAGCAGGACAAGAAGAAGCCGCTCGCCGACCGCGTGCCGCTGCTCGCGAACGTCGTCTATCACAACAAGCTCGGTTCGGCGCTCGCGCGCGTCGAGCGCCTCGAGGCGCTGGCCGGCGAGATCGCACCCGCGATCGGCGCCGACGCCACGCTCGCGAAGCGCGCCGCGCGTCTCGCGAAGGCCGACCTGCTGACCGACATGGTCGGCGAGTTCCCGGAACTGCAGGGCACGATGGGCACGTACTACGCGCGACACGACGGCGAAGCCGACGACGTCGCGCTCGCATGCGCCGAGCACTACCAGCCGCGCTTCTCCGGCGACGCACTGCCGACCACGCCCGTGTCGACCGCCGTCGCGCTGGCCGACAAGCTCGAAACGATCGTCGGCATCTGGGGCATCGGCCTCGCGCCGACCGGCGAGAAGGATCCGTTCGCGCTGCGCCGCCACGCGCTCGGCGTGCTGCGCCTGCTGCTCGAGAAGCAGCTGCCGCTCGATCTCGTGTCGCTGCTGCGCACGGCCCATGCGCGCTTCGAAGGCGTGCCGGGCGTGGCCGAGTCGACCGATGCGATCCTCGCGTTCTTCATGGATCGCCTGCGCGGCCTGCTGCGCGAGCGCGGCTATTCGGCCGGCGAAATCGACGCGGTGCTGAGCCTGAACCCGACGCGCGTCGACGATCTCGTCGCGCGCCTCGACGCGGTGCGCGAATTCACGCGCCTCGCGGAAGCCGAAGCGCTCGCGGCCGCAAACAAGCGGATCTCGAACATCCTGAAGAAGTCGGAAGGCGGCGCGAACGGCGCGGTGCAGCCGACGCTGCTCGTCGAGGCTGCCGAGAAGGCGCTGCACGAACAGCTCACGGCCGTGACGCCGCACGTGCAGTCGCAGCTCGAGGCGCGTGCTTACACGGGCGCGCTGTCGGCGCTCGCCGCGCTGCGCGCACCGGTCGACACGTTCTTCAACGACGTGATGGTCAACGCGGAAGATCCGGCACTGCGCGCGAACCGTCTCGCACTGCTGTCCGCGCTGCACCAGCAGATGAACTGCGTCGCCGACATCTCGAAGCTCGCCGCATAAGGGCCGCACGATGCCGACCAGCCCCAACCGAAAGCTCGTCGTCCTCGACCGGGACGGCGTGATCAACGTCGATTCGGATGCGTTCATCAAGACGCCCGACGAATGGATCGCGCTGCCCGGCGCCCTCGAGGCGATCGCCCGGCTCAACCACGCGGGTTATCGCGTGGTCGTCGCGACCAACCAGTCCGGCATCGGTCGCGGGCTGTTCGACATGGCCACGCTCAACGAGATGCATCTGAAGATGCATCGCGCGGCGGCCGCGGTCGGCGCGCGCATCGACGCGGTGTTCTTCTGCCCGCACACGGCCGAGGATCACTGCGACTGCCGCAAGCCGAAACCCGGCATGATGCAGATGATCGCCGAGCGCTTCGAGATCGATCCCGATCACACGCCGGCCGTCGGCGATTCGCTGCGCGACCTGCAGGCTGGCGTCGCGGTCGGCTTCCAGCCGCACCTCGTGCTCACCGGCAAGGGCAAGAAGACGCTCGCCGCCGGCAACCTGCCGCCCGGCACGAAGGTCCACGACGACCTGCGCGCGTTCGCGCTCGATTTCCTCTCACACGAACACGAGTGATGCAGCCGCCGCGCGCATCCTCCCTAACGCCAGACTTACGCCGATGCGCTTCGTCCGCTCCCTGCTGCTGCTGATCTACTTCATCCTGTACACGGTGCCGTACGCCACCGCGTGCTTCATCGCCTTTCCGTTCATGCGCCCCGACGCGCGCTACTGGATGGCGGCCGGCTGGTGCAAGTCGACGCTGTGGGTCGTGCGCTGGCTGAATGGCATCCGCTACCGGATCGAAGGGTTCGAGAACCTGCCCGACGGCCCGGCCGTGCTGCTGTCGAAGCACCAGTCCGCGTGGGAGACGCTCGCGTTCCCGGCGCTGATGCCGAAGCCGCTCTGCTACGTGTTCAAGCGCGAGCTGCTGTACGTGCCGTTCTTCGGCTGGGCGCTCGGGCTGCTGCACATGGTCAACATCAACCGCAAGGAAGGCAAGAACGCGTTCGTGTCGGTGATCCGCCAGGGCAAGAAGCGCCTGTCGGAAGGCGCATGGATGATCATGTTCCCGGAAGGCACGCGCACGCCGGTCGGCAAGCAGGGCAAGTACAAGACGGGCGGCGCGCGCTTCGCGATCGAAACCGGCGCACCCGTCGTGCCGATCGCGCACAATGCAGGTCGGGTGTGGCCGCGCAACTCGTTCACGAAATTCCCGGGCGTCGTCACCGTGTCGATCGGCAAGCCGATCCCCAGCGAGGGGCTGACGCCCGATGCATTGAACTCGCAGGTCGAAGCATGGATCGAAGCGGAAATGCGCCGGATCGATCCGGATTCGTATCGCCAGGCGGGCAATGCCGGCACGCGCGATGCCGCGCGAGTCTGACGCCCCCAGGTTGCAGCCGTTGCGTACGACAAAAAGAAGCGAACTGATGAAACAGCGTCCGCGGCCACGGCCTGCCGTCGTGGCCCTCGATCATCGCCAGATGGATCTGCCGCTCTTCGACGGGCCGGCCGCCGCACCGTCGGCGCCCGCCACGCCGCCGGCGCCGCCCGAAGCGGCACCCGCCGCGCCCCTCGATCCGGGCCCGGCGCCCGACCGCTCGCGCGTGCGCACGTTCGCACTCGACAGCCGTGTGCTCGAATACCGCCTGAAGCGCTCCGCGCGCCGCACGATCGGCTTCACGATCGACGGCAGCGGGCTGTCGATCACCGCGCCGCGCTGGGTCACGCTCGCCGACATCGAAGCCGCGATCGCCGAGAAACAACGCTGGATCTTCGCGAAGCTCGCGGAGTGGAAGACGCGCACCGAGCAGCGCGCGCTGCCGCAGATCGACTGGCGCGACGGCGCGCAGCTCCCCTATCTCGGCAAGACGGTGACGATCGCGCTCGGCGCGGGCGCCGTCGCGTTCGACGCCGATGCGCTGCGGCTCTCGCTGCCGCTGCCCGTGCAGGCCGACATGCAGCAGATCAAGGACCGCGTGCAAGGCTGGCTGCAGGGCGAAGCCAAGCGGATCTTCGGTGAACGCCTCGTGGTCTATGCGGAGAAGCTCGGCGTCACGTATTCGATGGTCGCGCTGTCGTCGGCCGCGACGCGCTGGGGCAGCTGCTCGAGCGACGGCAAGATCCGGCTGAACTGGCGGCTGATCCATTTCCCGATGTCGATCATCGACTACGTCGTCGCGCACGAGCTGTCGCACCTGCGCGAAATGAACCACAGCCCGGCCTTCTGGCAGACCGTCGAATCGATCTTCCCCGAGTTCCGCGAAGCGCGGCACACGCTCAAGCATCACCCGCCCGAACTGCTGCCGTCACTTTGACGCGCACGGCTTCGCCGCCAACGAAAAAGGGCGATGCGGGTTCACCCCGCACCGCCCTTTTTTGCGGCCGCGGCGCACGTCGCGCGCCGCAGCCCGGTTCATCCGGCGCTCAGTGCGCCTTCTTCTGGATGAACTCGATCTTGTAGCCGTCCGGATCCTCGACGAACGCGATCACGGTCGTGCCGTGCTTCATCGGGCCCGCTTCGCGCGTGACCTTGCCGCCTTGCGCCTTGATCTGCTCGCAGGCCTTGTACGCATCGTCGACTTCCAGCGCCAGATGGCCGAAACCCGTGCCGAGGTCGTAGGACGGGGTGTCCCAGTTGTGGGTCAATTCGATCACCGTGTTATCGCTTTCGTCGCCGTAGCCGACGAATGCGAGCGTGAACTTGCCTTCCGGATAGTCGTCGCGGCGCAGCACCTTCATGCCGAGCAATTCGGTGTAGAACTTGATCGAGCGGTCGAGATCGCCGACTCGCAGCATCGTATGCAGCAATCGCATGTGTTGTACTCCTGTGGGGACTTTCCAGAACCGGGAACTCTACCAGAGTCGGGTGAATTTCGCCGGGGCGCCTAGCCGGGGGCGCCTGGCTGGCGGCGCCACGCCGGAGCCCCGCCGATACGGCCCATCGACATCGGCCGGCGCGAGCGCATCGGCGGAAAACAGCCCGATCCGGCTCGCCCGGCTACCGCGCCGATCGGGTAACATCCCTCCACCTCGCACCAAAAACGGGCATGCGACCCACCGCCCGAACGCGACCACCCACTCTTCCCGACAGTCACACTGCCGTGCGAAACCGCCGATTCGAGCGCGCCGGATGCGCCACCCTCCCGATCTCGCAACCGCCGTACCGGACCGGCGAGGTTCGCCGATGACCACGCTCGCCGCTGCCCCCGTGCGCCGCGCGCTCGACACGCGCGCCATCGGCCTGATGCTGCTGCTGTGCGCGATCTGGGGCTTCCAGCAGGTCGCGATCAAGAGCACGAACGCCGCGATCGCGCCGATGTTCCAGGCCGGGCTGCGCTCGGTGATCGCGGCGGTGCTGCTGTGGGGATGGGCCCGCTCGCGCGGTACGCCGCTGTTCCAGGCGGACGGCACGTTCGGCGCGGGCCTCGCGGCCGGCGCGCTGTTCGCGGGCGAATTCATCTGCGTGTTCTTCGGGCTGACGCTGACGAGCGCGTCGCACATGGCGATCTTCCTGTACACGGCGCCGTGCTTCACCGCGCTCGGGCTGCACCTGTTCGCACCGGGCGAACGGCTGCGGCATAAGCAGTGGGGCGGCGTCGGCCTTGCATTCGCCGGCATCGCGCTCGCGTTCGCGGACGGCTTCCTGAAGCCGCGCGCCCCCGGCGCGTCCGTGCTGACCGGGCTCGCCGGCGACGCGCTCGGCATTCTCGGCGGCGCGATGTGGGCCGCGACGACGGTCGTCGTGCGCTCGACTGCGCTCGCGCGGGCGAGCGCGAGCAAGACGCTGTTCTACCAGCTCGCGGTATCGGCAGTCGTGCTGGTCGCGCTTGCCGCACTGTTCGGCCAGGTGTCGTTCGCGCATGTCACGCCGGTCGCAGTGGCGAGCCTCGCGTACCAGTCGGTGATCGTCGCGTTCGTCAGCTACCTGTCGTGGTTCTGGCTGCTGACGCGCTACAGCGCGTCGCGGCTGTCCGTCTTCACGTTCCTGTCGCCGCTGTTCGGCGTCGCGTTCGGCGTGCTGCTGCTCGGCGAATCGGTCGGCTGGCGCTTCATGTCCGCGGCCGCGCTCGTGCTGACCGGCATCGCGCTCGTCAACGCACCGTCGCGCAGGCGGGTGTGACAACCAGGCACGACACTCGCGCATCCACGCTGCAATAAAAAAGGCTGCCCCGCAGGGCAGCCTCTTCGGCACACATCCGATCCAGCGCGCGTTGCCCGCCTCAACCGGCCTTGCGCACCGCCGCAAGCGCCTGCGCGACGCCGACGTATTCGGCCACGCTCACGTCCTCCGCGCGACGCGCGAGATCGAAGCCGAGCGCGTCGAAATCGATCGTCTCGCGATAGTCGCCGAGCGTATTGCGCAGCATCTTGCGGCGCTGCGAGAACGCGGCGGTGACGACTTCGCCGAGCAGCACGGGATCGACGTCCGGCAGTTCATGCGGCTCGTACGGAATCATCCGGACGATCGCCGAATCGACCTTCGGCGGCGGCTGGAACGATTCCGGCGGCACGTCGAGCATCTTTTCCATCACGTAGCGGTACTGCAGCATCACCGACAGCCGCGAAAACGCCTTCGTGCCCGGCTCCGCGACCATCCGCTCGACGACTTCGTTCTGCAGCATGAAGTGCTGATCGATGACCGCATCGGCGAACGTCATCAGGTGAAACAGCAGCGGGCTGGAAATGTTGTACGGCAGGTTGCCGACGATCCGCAGCGACGGCTTGTCGCCGGGCGCCGCGAGCGAACGGAAGTCGAACGCGAGCGCGTCGCCCGCGTGCAGTTCGAGCAGCGCGCCGAAGCGTCGCTGCAGGCGCCCGATCAGGTCGCGGTCGAGCTCGACCGCATGCAGCGGCGATTCGGGCGTCGCGAGGCGCTCGATCAGCGGCTCGGTCAGCGCGCCGAGCCCGGGGCCGATCTCGACCATGCGCTGGCCGCGCACAGGGCCGATCGTCGAGACGATCGAGTCGATCACGCCGTGATCGACGAGGAAGTTCTGCCCGAAGCGCTTGCGCGCGAAGTGGCCTTGGTGCTGTCTGCTGTTCGACATCGACTGAGTAAAACGAAAAATACGACGAATGAGGTGAAGCCGGGCCGCGTCAGGCCGCGCGACGATGGCGCGCCATCGTGACGGCCGTGTCGAGCGCGGCGACCATGCTGCCCGGATCCGCACGGCCCGTGCCGGCCAGATCGAGTGCCGTGCCGTGATCGACCGACGTCCGGATGATCGGCAGCCCGAGCGTCACGTTGATGCCCTCGCCGAACGTCGCATACTTCAGCACGGGCAGGCCCTGGTCATGGAACATCGCGAGCACGCAATCGGCGTCGGCGAGATGGCGCGGCTGGAACAGCGTGTCGGCCGGATACGGGCCGCGCGCGTCGATACCCTGCGCGTTCGCGCGGGCCAGCGCCGGCGAGATCACGTCGATCTCCTCGCGGCCGAGATAACCGTTCTCGCCTGCATGCGGGTTCAGGCCCGTCACGAGGATGCGCGGCGCGGCCAGGCCGAAGTCGCGCCGCAGGTCGCGATCGATGATCGCGAGCGTCTCGACGAGCCCGTCGACCGTCAGTGCGGCCGACACGTCCTTCAGCGGCAGGTGCGTGGTCGCGAGCGCAACGCGCAGCGGCTTGTGGCCGGTACCGGCCAGCATCATCACGACACGCGGCGTATGCGTGCGCTCCGCCAGGTATTCGGTATGGCCGGTGAACGGCACGCCCGCATCGTTGATCGTGCTCTTCTGCAGCGGCGCGGTGACGATCGCGTCGTACCGGCCTGCCAGCGCGCCATCGATCGCCGCGTCGAGCAGGCCAAGCACGTACGGGCCGTTCGCCGCGTCCAGCTTGCCCGCCTGCGCGGGCACGGCGAGCGCGTGATGCGCGACCGACACCGGCCCGCCACCGGCGAGCGTGGCCCGGTCGGCGCCAACGGCCGCCGCACGCGCGTCGAGCAGCGCCGCATCGCCGAGCACGGTGAAATGCGCGTCGGGCCAGCGCTGCGCGGCATCACGCAGCGCCTGCACGGTCAGCTCCGGGCCGACCCCCGCGGGTTCGCCGGTCGTGATCGCGATCTGCAGCGCGGGCGTGGTCATCCGAAGCTCGCTCAGTTCGCCGGGCCGACGCCGCCGATCTTGTACTGCACGTACGACGAATCGCGCAGCTCGCGCAGCCAGTCGGCATACGCCTGCTCGGCCTTGCGCTGGCCGATCGCCTGACGCGCGATATCCATCTGCTGCTGCACCGAACCTTCCGCCTCGCGGCGGCTCAGCACCTGGATCAGGTGATAGCCGTACTCGGTGCGGATCGGCTGGCTGATCTGGCCGTCCTGCAGGTTGTTCATCGCGCGCTCGAATTCCGGCACGGTCTCGCCCGGGCTGATCCAGCCGAGATCGCCGCCCTGCGACGCCGAACCGTCCTGCGAGTAGGTGCGCGCGAACTTCGCGAAATCGCCGCCGGCCTCGACCTGGTTGCGGATGTCGGCCAGTTGCTGGCGCGCCTGGCCTTCCGACTTGCCTTCGCCCACGCGCAACAGGATGTGGCGCACGTGCGTCTGGACGATCTTCGGTGCTGCGGCGGACGCGCCCTGGCTCTGGCGACGATCGACGAGACGCACGATCTCGAAGCCGTCCGGCACACGGATCAGCGTCGGGTTGACCTGGCCCGGGCGCAGCTTCGATGCGGCGTCGACGACGTCGGCCGGCAGCGCGCTCGGTGCCTTGAAGCCGAGGTCGCCGCCCTTCTTCGCGTCGTTCGCTTCCGAATTGTTTTTCGCGAGCTTCTCGAAATCGGCACCCGACTTCGCCTGCTGCAGCAACGCGTCAGCCTTCTTCTGCGCGGCTTCGATGTCGGCCTGCGGCGCGTTGGTCGGCGCCTTGATGAAGATGTGCTGGAAGCGCAGGTCCTGCTGCTGCGATGCGTTCGGCCCGCGCTGGCTCGCGATGTAGTTCGCGACCTCGGCGTCCGACACGGTGATCTTGCCGTCGACCTCGCGCTCGCGCAGCTTCGACAGCATCAGTTCGGTGCGCGCGTCGCTCGTGAAGATGCTCCAGGGCACGCCTTGCGCCTCGAGACGCGCGCGGTACTGGTCGAGCGTCATGCCGTTCGCCTGCGCGAGACGTTGCAGCGTGGACTGCACGGTCGCGTCGTCGATGCGGATCCCGTCGTCCTTGGCCTTCTGCACCTGGATACGCTCGAGCACCATCTGGTTCAGCACCTGCGCGCGCAACTGGTCGGTCGGCGGCACGGGTGCATTCTGCTGCTGCAGCCGGCGCGCGATCAGACCGGCACGCTGGTCGAGTTCGCGGCCCGTGATCACGTCGTTGTTGACGACCGCGACGACTTCGTCGGCGAGCTGCGCACCGTGCGAACCGAGCGCCTGCGCCGCGGCCGGCGCGGCGGCGAGCAGCGCGGCGGCGGCAGCGAGGCTGGACACGACTGCCGCGAAACGAAGGGTTTTCTTCATTGCCACTGGAACTCCATTGAAATCGTGCTGACCGGTGCAGACAAGCCGGCGTTACTCGTAGTTGCTGAAGCGGGACATCGGCGGCGGCGGCGGCGGCAGCGGCGTGTAGCCCGGCACCCCGGCGCGGAACGCCGACACGAGGCCGTTGTCGACGGTCGACAGGCCCTTGAGCGTCAGCTGCATCATGAATCGCGTCGACGAGTTCTGCTGTCCCGACGAATTGATGCCGTTCGCGGCCCGCTGCACCCCGACCCCGAGCGCCCAGCAATCCGCGTCGTATTGTAAGCCGACCAGACCGTCGACCACGCGATCGCCGGCGAGGTCGTAGTTGAAGCGGCCGATCGCATACAGGCGGCGCGTGAGCGGCCATTGCGCGGACACCAGGAACTGGTTGATCGGCTGGTTGTCGAGCGTGGTGTTCGAACGCGTGTAGCGATAGCCGACGTTGATCACGCGGCGCTCGCCCGGGCTGTAGCCGAAACCGACGCTCGACTTCACGAGCTGGTTGTTGTTCTGGTTGTACTGGAACGCCGTCTCCGACATGAAGCCCGAGCCGAGCTTCAGCGCGGCGCCGACGATCAGGTCCGAGTGGCGCGCCAGCACGGCGCTCTGGCCGGCGTTCAGCGTGACGCGCTGATCGGCGAAGTAGTACTGCTGCGCGATCACGAAACGCGCGCGCTCGTCGCCGGTGCGCGGATCGATGAAGCGCGACGTCAGGCCGGCCGTGATCCGGTTCGCATCGGCGATCCGGTCGTTGCCGACGAACGTGTTCGGCTGGTAGATCTCCGCGAGGCCGAAGTCCGACTCCGCGGTGTCGAACAGCGGCGCGTTCGACTGGTCGCGATACGGCGTGTACACGTAGTACAGGCGCGGCTCGAGGGTCTGGATGAAGTCCTGGCCGAACAGGCGCACCGAGCGGTCGAAGATCAGGCCCGTGTCGAAGCTCACGGTCGGGATCGACTCGGTGAAGCGCTTCGGGCTGTTCGGCGTGGTCGACGACAGGTAGTTCAGGTCGTACGACGCGAAGTGGTACTGGACCTTCGGCACGACGAAGTAGCCGGGGCCGTACACGCCGTACGCAATATACGGATTGAAGACGATCCGGTCGCCTTCGGTCGCATCGGCCGTCGTGATGCGGAACCGCGAATAGTCGGCTTCCGCGCCGAAGTCGAAGCCGCCGACGTTGTACTTCGTGTACTTCACGTTCAACTGCGGCTCGCGGCTGTAAGGCGCGATCGACGGCGGCAGCGTCTGCCAGTGCTGGTAGCGCGCGAGCACCGACCACGGGCCGTTGTTGTACGTGAGGCCCGCTTCCTGCTGGTACAGCGTCTGCGTCCCGTTGATGAACTGGTTCGACGACCCAAGGTCTTCGGGATACGTGTTGTCCGAGACCTTGTTGTAGTAGACGTAGCCGCCGAAGCCGCCGCCGAAGTTCTGCTGGTGCTGCCAGTAGATCGCGTAGCGGTTGCGGTGCGCGAGCCGGTCATCCGGCAGGTAATTGGCCGTAAACGTGCCCGAATACGTCGGCGACAGGTAGCGGAACGTCGCCTCGGCCATCACGCCGCGCCGCGAGATGATGCGCGGCGTGAGCGTCAGGTCGCGGTTCGGCGCGATGTTGAAGTAGTACGGCAGCGTCAGCTCGAAGCCGTTGCTCGAGTTCATCGAGAACGTCGGCGGCAGCAGGCCGCTGCGCCGCTCGCCCGACAGCGGGAACGTCATCCACGGGCTCGCGAAGATCGGCACGCCCTGGAAGAACAGCACGCCGTTGCGCGCGGTGCCTTCGTCCGCGCCCGTATCGAAGTCGAAGCGGCTGCCCTTGATGTACCACGCGGGGTTCGTCGAGCACTGGCACGCCGTATACGTGCCGTTGACGAATACCGAGCGCTCGTTGTCGACCATGTCGACGCGCTCCGCGCTGCCCGAGCCGCCCGTCACGTTGAAGTGGTACTTCGGCGCCGTCATGAAGCCCTGGTTCGCCTCGATCTTCAGGTGCGCCTCGGGGCCTGCGAACGACGTACCGCCATTGACCACCTTGACCTGGCCGTACGCATCGGCCATGTCGGTATCCTGATCGTAGTGGAGCGCATCGGCCTTCACGACGGCGTCGCCGCGCCGCAGCTCGGCGGAGCCTTTCGCGGCAAGATCCTGCTCGGCCGTGCCGCTCGTGTGGTCGGCGATCACGAAGGCGGCCGGCTTCGCGCCGTCCTTCAGCGGATGATCCTCGAGCTGGGGTGCGAGGCGCAGATCCCACGGCGAGTCGAGCGGCTGCGGCTGCGCGGCCGCGCCCGACAGCTGCGCGTACGACACGGCCGGCACGAGGCCGGGCACGGCCAGGAGCGCGAGCGCGAGCCGCCGTTTGCGCGGCGCCCCGTCACCGGGGAAAACATTCGGGAATAGCGGTTTGGGCGGCATCTATCGTTTGGCGAATCGCCCCTTGTCAACCGCGCCGTCGCGGCACATGCGCGCGCGGCCGGCCGCGCCGTCGCACCGCGACTGCGGCTGAGCGCAAACCGGGGAGGCGTTCGGGCGACGGCGCGACAGGCGGCGGGCCTGCACGGCGGAAAGCTGACGCGGGGCGCGTCAAAAAAGTCGTGGGGTATTATATGGCAAGACGTTCCCCCCTCCTCCGAGTTTCATGACGCCCCCATCCGCCGCATCCCAGCCCGACGCCCGCCTCGAAGCGCTCACCGCGTGGCTGCACCCGCTCGCCGAGCGCTACGCGCTCGACCTGTCGACCCTCGCGCCCGCATCGTCGGACGCCAGTTTCCGCCGCTATTTCCGTGTCGCATCGGCCACGAGCCCCGGCGGCACGCTGATCGCCGTCGACGCGCCGCCGCCCGAGAAGTGCCGTGAATTCGTCCAGGTCGCGCAGCTGCTCGCCGCGGCCGGCGACCACGTGCCGGACGTGCTGGCCCACGATTTCGACGCGGGCTTCATGCTCGTGACCGATCTCGGCCGCACGTCGTACATCTCGGTGCTCGATCCGGCGAACCCGGCCGCCGCAAAGCCGCTGATGCGCGCTGCGCTCGACGCGCTGATCCGCTTCCAGCTCACGTCGAAGCCCGACGTGCTGCCGCCGTTCGACGAGGCATTCCTGCGCCGCGAGATGGAGCTGATGCCCGAATGGTTCGTCGGCCGCCACCTCGGCAAGCCCATCTCCGAGGCGATGCGCGGCACGCTCGACCGCACCTTCGCGCTGCTGGTCGCCAGCGCGCACGCGCAGCCGCAGGGTTTCATGCTGCGTGACTTCATGCCGCGCAACCTGATGGTCTGTGAGCCGAACCCGGGCATCCTCGATTTCCAGGACGCCGTCTACGGGCCGCTGACGTACGACGTCGTGTCGCTGCTGCGCGACGCCTTCATCGGCTGGGACGAGGAGTTCGAACTCGACTGCTTCGCGTACTACTGGGAAAAGGCGAAGAAGGCCGGCCTGCCGGTCGACCCCGATTTCGGCGAGTTCTACCGCCAGCTCGAATGGATGGGGCTGCAGCGCCATATCAAGATCCTCGGCCTGTTCGCGCGGATCAATTACCGCGACGGCAAGCCGCACTACCTGAACGACCTGCCGCGCTTCATCACGTATGCACGCAAGGTCGCGCTGCGCTACCGCCCGCTCGTGCCGTTCGCGAAGCTGCTCGACGAGCTCGAGGGCAACGCGCCGGCGGACGTGGGCTATACGTTCTGATCGTTCCGACTCTCCTGAAACCCGGCCGAACATGAGCAACACCCTGACCACGGCGATGATCTTCGCCGCCGGGCGCGGCGAACGGATGCGCCCGCTCACCGACACCCGCCCGAAGCCGCTCCTCGAAGCGGGCGGCAAGCCGCTGATCGTGTGGCAGATCGAGGCGCTCGCACGCGCGGGCATCGAGACGATCGTGATCAACCACGCGTGGCTCGGCGAACAGATCGAGGCCGCGCTCGGCGACGGGTCGCGCTGGGGCGTGCGGCTCGCGTATTCGGCCGAGGGCGAAGCGCTGGAAACCGCGGGCGGCATCGCGCAGGCGCTGCCGCTGCTCGAGCGCGACGGGCAACCGATCGTGTTCGCAGCGGTCAGCGGCGACGTGTACTGCGCGTTCGACTACCGGACGCTCGCGCCGCGCGCCGCCCGGATGGCCGCGCTCGACGCGCCGGCGATGCACCTCGTGATGGTGCCGAACCCGCCGTTCCACCCGGCCGGCGACTTCGCGCTCGACGGCGACGGCCGCCTCGCGCTCGACGGTGCCGCGCGCTTCACGTTCGGCAACATCGGCCTGTACGACACGCGGATGTTCCGCGATCTCGCGCCCGGCACGCGGCGCGCGCTGACGCCGTACTATCGTGCGGCGATCGAAGCCGGCCGCGCGAGCGGCGAACTGTATGAAGGTATCTGGGAGAACGTCGGCACGCCTGCGCAACTGGGCGAGCTGGATGCGCGGCTGCGCGCCGCGGAGTGACCGCTTGACCGGTCGTCGGGCTGATTGATCGGCTCGCCATCGGGTTGGCTGGCCGGCGAACTGACTGGGTGGGCTTCGCGGATCAACAGGTCCGGCGCCTGCCGGACCATCGTGCCGGCCCGACTCCCGCCCATCGAGCAAGCCCCCTTGCCGCTGCACAGCCCCGCCGTGCAGCACCGCCGCTTACGCGGCTTCCGCCTCTTCCCCGCCCGCCGCCGCACGCTGCTGCTGCAGCGCCCACATCTGCGCATACAGCCCGTCCGCGCGCACGAGCTCGTCGTGCGTGCCGCGCTCGACGATCCGCCCGTGATCCATCACGAGGATCTGCTGCGCGTGCACGACCGTCGACAGCCGGTGCGCGATCACGAGCGTCGTGCGATGCCGTGCGATCTGGTCGAGCTCGTGCTGGATCGCGCGCTCCGAGCGCGAATCGAGCGCCGATGTCGCTTCGTCGAACAGCAGCACCGGCGGATCCTTCAACAGCGTGCGCGCGATCGCGACGCGCTGCTTCTCGCCGCCCGACAGCTTCAGCCCGCGCTCGCCGACCGGCGTGTCATACCCCTTCGGCAGGCTTTCGATGAAATCGTGGATGTGCGCGGCGCGCGCGGCCGCGATCACCTGGTCGCGGGTCGCGGTCGGCCGGCCGTACGCGATGTTGTAGTAGATCGAGTCGTTGAACAGCACGGTGTCCTGCGGCACGATTCCGATCGATGCGCGCAGCGAATCCTGCGTGACGTCGCGGATGTCCTGGCCGTCGATCCGGATCGCGCCGCCCGCCTGCCGGTCGAGATCGTAGAAGCGGAACAGCAGCCGCGACAGCGTCGACTTCCCGGAGCCGCTGTGGCCGACCACCGCGGTCGTCGTGCCCGCATCGATCGTGAACGACACGTCGTGCAGGATCGGCCGCGCCGGCTCGTACGCGAAATTCACGTGCTCGAAGCGCACCTGCGCGCCGGCCACCGCGAGCGGCCGCGCATCGGGCAGGTCGGCCACTTCCTTCGCGGCCGACAGCAGCCCGAACATCCGGTCCATGTCGGTGAGGCTCTGCTTCAGTTCGCGATAGACGACGCCGAGAAAGTTCAGCGGAATGTACAGCTGCAGCATGAACGTGTTGATCAGCACCAGATCGCCGAGCGTCAGCTTGCCCGCGAGCACGCCCTGCGTCGCGCGCCACAGGATGAACACGAGCCCCGTGCCGATGATCGCCTGCTGGCCGAAGTTCAGCACCGACAGCGAATTCTGCGAACGGATCGCGGCCTTCCGGTAGCGCTTCAGGTTCTCGTCGTAGCGCTGCGCTTCCCACTCCTCGTTGCCGAAATACTTCACCGTCTCGTAGTTGATCAGCGAATCGATCGCCCGCGAGTTCGCGCGCGAATCGAGTTCGTTCATCGTGCGGCGGAAATGCGTGCGCCAGTTGGTGACCTTCACCGTGAACACGATGTACGTGACCAGCGCCGCGAACGTCACGTACGCGTAATAGGCCTCGTACTTGACCACGAAGAAGCCGAGCACGAGCCCGACCTCGACGAGCGTCGGCAGGATGCTGTACAGCGAATACGAAATCAGCTGCTGGATGCCGCGCGTACCGCGCTCGATGTCGCGCGACATGCCGCCCGTCTGGCGCTCGAGATGGAAGCGCAACGACAGCCCGTGCAGATGCCGGAACACCTGCAGCGCGAGCTGGCGCACCGCGCTCTCGGTGACCTTCGAGAACAGGATCTCGCGCAGCTCGGTAAACAGCGACGTCGACAGCCGCACAAGCGCATACGCGACGACCAGCAGCCCCACGCCGCCTGCGAGCACGATGCCGGCCGACTGTTCGGCGCGGCCGAGCGCGGTGATTTGCTGGACGTAGGACAGGTGGTCGACGATGCGCTTCATCACGACCGGCACGCCGAGGTTGGCGACCTTCGCGCCGATCAGGCAGCCGAGCGCGAGCGCGACGCGCCATTTGTAGGTGGTCAGGTACGGCAGCAACGACCGGATGGTCTGCCAGTCGTTGCGGGGCCCGGTCGAAGCCGGCGCGGGCTCGCCGGAAGCAGGAAATCGGCGCATGGGGGAAGGATCGGCGGCGGTGCCGGGCGCGTGCATCGGCGGCCGGCTCGCTCACTTTCTCGTACAATTTGCGAACGTTGTATTGTCGCAGAAGCCGCTTCGCGCCGCTGCCGGCGCCCTCGCCGGCCGGCCTGCGCGCGGCGGCCTATTTATTACAGGATGAAAGCCCCCGCCATGACCGATTCGACCCTCGAACTCCCGCAAAAGCAGCCGGCGCTGCGCGTCGTCCCGCAACCGCACGACGCAAATGTCCACGGCGACGTGTTCGGCGGCTGGATCATGTCGCAGGTCGACATCGCCGGCTCGATTCCCGCGAGCCAGCGCGCGAACGGCCGCGTCGCGACGGTTGCGGTCAATTCGTTCGTGTTCAAGCAGCCGGTGTTCGTCGGCGATCTGCTGAGCTTCTACGCAACCATCACGCGCACCGGCAACACGTCGATCACGGTCGACGTCGAGGTGTACGCGCAGCGCATGCGCCTGATGGGGGAAATCGTGAAGGTCACCGAAGCGACCCTCACCTACGTCGCGACCGGCACCGACCGCAAGCCGCGCCAACTGCCGCCGCTCTGACGGGCAAGCGCCGCGCAACGGCGCCCTCCACCGGCCCGCGGCTCCCTCAGTGCGTGGCCGTCAGCCCGAACTCCCGCATCGCGGGCAGGAAATCGTGGTTCAGCTTCGGCTTGCGCGACAGCTTCACCAGCACGTAGCGCTGGAACGGCGCGAGCCGCTGCCACTGTGCGAGCTCGGGCGCCGTCAGCCCGGCCAGCGCGCTCTGCTGCACGAGCGACTCCGGCACGATGTCGGTGGCGCGCCAGGTCGGCTGCTCGTCCGGCTGGAACCACGATGGCTCCAGATCCGCGTGCGTGCGCAGCATTTCGAACAGCGCGTGATCGAAGTTGGGCTCGATCGCGGTGTCGTCGTCGGCCGGAAAGCGCGCGAGCAGCTTGCGATCCTCGAGCGGCAGCAACTGCCACTGCTCCAGCGAGATCCGCAGACCGAAACGGTCGAGATTGAAACGCACGATCATCGGGATGTACGTGAAGTTTTCCGACGAATCGTGTTCGAAGGCGAATAGCAGTGGAGCGTCGCTGAGTCCCATGATCGTTACCTGATGTGGCGGATGCCGGCGCGGCCGGCTTGCCTGAGGTATTTTAGAACCTCTGCGCGCCGGTGGCGGACACGATTGCCGCCGCCCGCGCGATGAATCAACGGGAGTGCTCGTGAATCCGACCCAATCCGACGAACGGCGCGACGAAATGCGCGACGAACCGCGCGGCGCGATCGAGCTGTCCGTGCACCGCACGCGCGGCGGCGCCGTCGAAACCGCACACGACTACGTGGGCCAGGAATGGCCCGTCGCACTCGTCTTCAACGGCATCTCGCACGCGGTGATGATGTGTACGCCGTGCGACCTCGAAGCGTTCGCGGTCGGGTTCGCAATCTCGGAAGGGATCGTCGCGCGCGGCAGCGACATCAAGGACATCGAGGTGATCCTGCACGCCGACGCGCCGCTACCGCACGCGGAGGTGCACCTGGAGGTCGTCCAGCAGGCGTTCGCCGCGCTGAAGGACCGGCGCCGCGCGCTCGCGGGGCGCACCGGCTGCGGCGTCTGCGGGATCGAAAGCATCGACCTGCTCGACCTCGCGCCCGAACGCGTGCCCGATACGGGCTTTCTCGCGCGCCTCGCGCCCGACGCGCTGACGCGCGCCGCGCAGGCGCTGCCGGCCCACCAGGCGCTCACGCGGCTCACGGGCGGCCTGCACGCGGCCGCGTGGTGCGACGCAACAGGCGCGATCCGGATGGCGTTCGAGGACGTCGGCCGCCACAACGCACTCGACAAGCTGATCGGCTCGCTCGTGCTGTCGCGCGCCGATGCGACCGACGGCTTCGTGTTCCTGTCGAGCCGCGCGAGCTACGAGCTCGTGCGCAAGGCGGCACGGGTCGGCATCCCGCTGGTGGCAACCATCTCCGCACCGTCGTCGCTCGCGATCGAGATCGCGAAAGCGGCCGGCTTGCGGCTCGTCAGCTTCTGCCGTGAAACCGGCCACGTCGACTACGGCACGGCCTGATCGCGATCGCATGAGCGCGCCGGCAATCCACCGCCGGCGCGGCCTGCTCCGTCAGTCGAACTGACGGAAATCCGGCTTGCGCTTCTCGAAGAATGCCGTCATTGCCTCGCGCGCCTCCGGCGCGCGCAGCATCGCGGCGAAGTGGCCCGCTTCCTCGGCCATCCGCGCGTGCGTCGCCACGCCGCCCGTATCCTTCAGCAGCGCCTTCGTCACACGCAGCGATGCCGCCGGCAGCGCCGCGAGCTTCGCCGCCTGCTTCGCCGCGAACGCGTCGAGTTCGGCCGCCGGCAGCACGCGGTTGACGATGCCGATCCGGTGCGCTTCCAGCGCGTCGAACGCCTCGCCGAGCAGCAGCTTCTCGGCCGCAACCTGATGGCCGGCCAGACGCGGCAGCAGCACGCTCGACGCGGCTTCCGGACACAGCCCGAGCTGCGCGAACGGCAGCGAGAACGTCGCGGTGTCGGCCGCGTAAACCAGATCGCAGTGCAGCAGCATCGTCACGCCGACACCGATCGCCAGGCCCGGCACCGCGGCCACGATCGGCTTGCTGGCGCTGCTGATCCGCGCAAGAAACTGGAACACCGGCGCGGTGTCGTCCTTCGGCGGCGACTTCAGGAAATCCTCGAGATCGTTCCCCGAGGTGAAGTTGCCGTCGCCACCGCGCAGGAGGATCACGCGAATCGCCTTGTCTTCCTGGGCTTCGCCGAGTGCATCGGCCATCGTCTGGTACATCGCTGCCGTCAGCGCGTTCTTCTTCGCCGGGCGTGCGATCGTGATCGTCATGACGCCATCGGCGCGTTCCACTTGAATTTCGGCCACAACCGTCTCCTTTGACTTTCCTCTATCGGAATGAAAAAACGGTGCGCGAGCTCGTGGCCCGCGCACCGTCGTCGCTTTTCGTCCTGCTCCGCTTACAGGCGTTCGATGATGCCCGCGGCGCCCATGCCGGTGCCGACGCACATCGTGACCATCCCGTACTTCAGGTTGCGGCGGCGCAGGCCGTGCACGACGGTCGCCGCGCGAATCGCGCCAGTCGCGCCGAGCGGGTGCCCGAGTGCAATCGCGCCGCCCATCGGGTTGACCTTCGACGGGTCGAGGCCGAGATCGCGCATCACCGCCAGCGATTGCGCGGCGAACGCTTCGTTCAGCTCGATCCAGTCGAGATCGTCCTGCTTCAGGCCGGCGGCCTTCAGCGCGGCCGGAATCGCTTCCTTCGGGCCGATGCCCATGATTTCCGGCGGCACGCCACGCACCGCGAAGCTCACGAAGCGCGCGAGCGGCGTCAGGTTGAATTCCTTCAGCACCTTTTCCGACACGACGAGCAGCGCGCCCGCGCCGTCCGACGTCTGCGAGCTGTTGCCGGCCGTGACCGAGCCCTTGTTCGCAAACACCGTGCGCAGCTTCGCGAGGCCTTCGATCGACGTGTCCGCACGCGGACCTTCGTCGAGCGCGATCTCGCGCGTCTTCACGTCGATCTCGCCGGTCGCGAGGTTCGGGAAACGCTCGGTGAGCGTGTATGCGGCGATCTCGTCGTTGAATTCGCCGGCCTGCTGCGCGGCCAGTGCCTTGCGGTGCGACTCGACCGAGAACGCGTCCTGGTCTTCGCGGCTCACCTTCCACTGCTCGGCGACACGCTCGGCCGTCAGGCCCATCCCGTACGCGATGCCGAAGTCTTCGTTGCGATCGAAGATGTGCGGCGACATCGACGGCTTGTTGCCCATCATCGGCACCATGCTCATCGATTCGCAACCGCCCGCGAAGATCGCGTCCGATTCACCGACGCGGATGCGGTCGGCCGCCATCGCGAGCGCCGTGATGCCCGACGCGCAGAAGCGGTTGACCGTCACGCCGCCGACCGTCTGCGGCAGGCCCGCGAGCAGCGCGCCCATCCGCGCGACGTTCAGGCCCTGCTCGGCTTCCGGAATCGCGCAGCCGATGATCGCGTCCTCGATCAGCTTCGTGTCGAAGCCCGGCACCTGCGCAACCGCCGACTTGATCGCGTGGACCAGCAGCTCGTCCGGGCGCGTGTTCTTGAAGACACCGCGCGGGGCCTTGCCGATCGGCGTGCGGCTGGCGGCGACGATGTATGCGTCTTGCAATTGTTTGCTCATTTGAGACTCCTTGCCTTATCCGCTCGCTCAGTTACGCACCGGCTTGCCGGTCTGCAACATGCCCATGATCCGTTCCTGCGTCTTCTGCGTGCCGAGCAGCTCGACGAACGCACGGCGCTCCAGCGCGAGCAGCCACTGCTCGTCGACGAGGCTGCCGGCTTCGACGTCGCCGCCGCACACGGCTTCGGCGATGCGGCTCGCGATCAGGTAGTCGTGGTCGCTGATGAAGCGGCCGTCACGCATGTTGACGAGCGATGCCTTGATCGTCGCGATCGCCGAACGGCCTGCGACCGGCACGTCCTTCGCACGCAGCGGTGCGCGGTAGCCGGTTGCGGCCAGCGCGCGCGCTTCCTTCTTCGCGGTGTCGAGCAGTTCGAACACGTTGAAGATGATCGTGTCGGACGGCTTCACGTAGCCCATCGCACGGGCATCGTGCGCGGACGCCGACACCTTCGCCATCGCCGCGTTCTCGAACGACTTCGTGACGAACTTCAGGATGTCGGTGGTCGCGTTCGCGGCCGTCGCGGCGTCCGCAGCGCGCAGCGCCGCTTCCTTCAGGCCGCCGCCCGCCGGCACGAGGCCGACGCCCACTTCGACGAGACCGATGTAGCTCTCGACGTGCACGACACGCTTCGCGCTGTGCAGCATCAGCTCGCACCCGCCGCCGAGCGCGATGCCCGACACGGCTGCGACGACCGGCACGTTCGCGTACTTCACGCGCAGCATGCCTTCCTGGAACTTCTTCACGAACGGCTCGATACCCTTCGCGCCGCCCATCATGAACGCGGGCATCGCCTCTTCGAGGTTCGCGCCGGCCGAGAACGGGCCGCCCGGCGTGCCGAGTTTCAGCGACGTCGGCTGCCAGATCACCACGCCCTTGTAATCCTTCTCCGCGAGTTCGATCGCCTGCACGAGGCCGTCGATCACGCTCGGCCCGATCGTGTTCATCTTCGACTTGAACGACACGATCACGACGTCGTCTTCACCCGCGCGGTCGTCGACCCATGCGCGTACCGCATCGGTCTCGAACAGCGTCTTTCCGTACGTCTTCGGATCGGCACCCGCTTCGCCGAGCAACGGCGCGCGGAATACCTGCTTGTCGTAGACCGCGAGGTCCGAACGCGGCACGAAGCGCTTCGCTGCCGGCGCCCACGAGCCTTCGGCCGTGTGCACGCCGCCCTGCTCTGCCACCGCGCCTTCGAGCACCCACGACGGCAGCGGCACGTTCGCGAGCGCCTTGCCGGCCGCGATGTCTTCCTGCACCCACTCGGCGACCTGCTTCCAGCCGGCAGCCTGCCAGCCTTCGAACGGGCCTTCGTTCCAGCCGAAGCCCCAGCGGATCGCGAGGTCGACGTCACGCGCGTTGTCGGCGATCGATTCGAGATGCACGCCGATGTAGTGGAACACGTCGCGGAAGATCGACCACAGGAACTGCGCGTGCGGATGGTCCGTTTCACGCAGCAGCTTCAGGCGTTCTGCCGGCGGACGCTTCAGGATGCGGCCGACGGTTTCGTCCGCCTTCGCGCCCGAATCCACGTAGGTGCCCGTCTTCGCGTCGAGCACCTTGATCGCCTTGCCTTCCTTCTTGTAGAAACCGCCGCCCGTCTTCTGGCCGAGCGCGCCCTGCTTCACCAGTTCGGCGAGCACGGCAGGCGTCTGGTAGACCGGGAAGAACGGATCGTCGGCGAGGTTGTCCTGCATCGTCTTGATCACGTGCGCCATCGTGTCGAGGCCGACCACGTCCGCGGTGCGGAACGTCGCCGACTTCGCGCGGCCGAGGCGGCTGCCCGTCAGGTCGTCGACTTCGTCGAAGCGCAGGCCGAACTTGGCTGCTTCGGTGATCACCGCGAGGATCGAGAAGATGCCGACGCGGTTCGCGATGAAGTTCGGCGTGTCCTTCGCGCGCACGACGCCCTTGCCGACGATACTCGTCAGGAACGTTTCGAGCTGGTCGAGGATCTCCGGGCGCGTATGCGCGGTCGGGATCAGCTCGACGAGGTGCATGTAGCGCGGCGGGTTGAAGAAGTGCACGCCGCAGAAGCGCGACTTCAGCTCGTCCGAGAAACCTTCGGACAGCTTCGTGATCGACAGGCCCGACGTGTTGGTCGCGAAGATCGCGTTCGGCGCGATGTGCGGCGCGACCTTCTTGTACAGGTCGTGCTTCCAGTCCATCCGCTCGGCGATCGCTTCGATCACGACGTCGCATTCGGCGAGCTTCGCGATGTCGTCTTCGTAGTTGGCGGCTTCGAGGTACTTCGCGTCGTCCTTCACGCCGAACGGCGCGGGCGACAGCTTCTTCAGGTTCTCGATCGCCTTCAGCGCGATCGCGTTTTTCGGGCCTTCCTTGGCCGGCAGGTCGAACAGCAGCACCGGCACGCGCGCGTTGATGAGGTGCGCGGCGATCTGCGCGCCCATCACGCCGGCGCCCAGCACGGCGACCTTGCGAATCAGGAAATTGCTCACGGGATGTCTCCGGATAGTGTCGTGCAGCGCGGGAGGTGAGGGCTGCACGGAGAAGTGAGTACCAGGAACCGTTGCGTCCGGGCGGCGCGCGGCGCGCCCCGCCCGGACTCGCGTCAGAACAGCGATTCGTCGACTTCCATCATCGTCTTCGAACCGGCGCGTGCGGCGCGGATCGTCGACGCCGTCTCGGGCAGCAGGCGCGCGAAGTAGAAGCGTGCCGTCGCGAGCTTCGACTTGTAGAACGGGTCGCCCGACGCTTCCTTGTCGAGTGCGAGGCGCGCCATGCGCGCCCAGAAGTACGAGAACACCAGGTGGCCGACGGTGCGCAGGTACGGCACGGCGGCCGCGCCGACTTCGTCCGGGTTCTGCATCGCCTTCATGCCGATTTCCATCGTCAGCTTCTGCACCTTGTCGCCGATGTCGGCGAGCGGGTTGATGAACTCGGCCATTTCCGGCTTCACGCCTTCGGCTTCCGCGAATTCCGTGACGAGCTTGCCGAACTTCTTCAGCTTCGCGCCCATGTCGCCGAGCACCTTGCGGCCCAGCAGGTCGAGCGACTGGATCGAGTTCGTGCCTTCGTAGATCATGTTGATCCGCGCGTCGCGCACGTACTGCTCCATGCCCCACTCGGAGATGAAGCCGTGGCCGCCGTAGATCTGCATCGCGTGGTTGGTCGACTCGAACGCGTTGTCGGTCAGGAACGCCTTGATGATCGGCGTGAGCAGCGCGACGAGATCGGCCGCTTCCTTGCGCACCGCTTCGTCGGCGTGCGACAGCTCCTTGTCGATCTGCAGTGCGGACCAGTACGTGAACGCGCGCGCGCCTTCGGCGTAGGCCTTCTGCGTGAGCAGCATGCGGCGCACGTCCGGGTGCACGATGATCGGGTCGGCCGGCTTGTCCGGTGCCTTCGGGCCCGTCAGCGAGCGCATCTGCAGGCGCTCCTTCGCATACGTGAGCGAGTTCTGGTACGCGACTTCCGTGAGGCCGAGGCCCTGCATGCCGACGCCGAGACGCGCGGCATTCATCATCACGAACATCGCGTTCAAGCCCTTGTTCGGCTCGCCGACCATCCAGCCCTTCGCGCCGTCGAGGTTCATCACGCACGTCGAGTTGCCGTGGATGCCCATCTTGTGCTCGATCGAGCCGCACTTGATCCCGTTGCGCTCGCCCGGCTCGCCCGCTGCGTCGGGGATGAACTTGGGCACGATGAACAGCGAGATCCCCTTGGTGCCCTGCGGCGCGTCCGGCAGGCGCGCGAGCACGAGGTGGATGATGTTCTTCGACATGTCGTGCTCGCCGCTCGAGATGAAGATCTTCGTGCCGCTGATCGAGTACGAGCCGTCGCCGTTGGGTTCGGCTTTGGTGCGCAGGATGCCGAGGTCGGTGCCGCAGTGCGGCTCGGTCAGGCACATCGTGCCCGTCCATTCGCCCGTCACGAGCTTCGGCAGGTAGCGCTGCTGCAGTTCCGGCGCGCCGTGCGCGTGCAGGCATTCGTAGGCGCCATGCGACAGGCCCGGATACATCGTCCATGCCTGGTTCGCCGAGTTCAGCATTTCGTAGAGCGCGTTGTTCACGAACGCGGGCAGGCCCTGGCCGCCGTAGTCCGGATCGCAGCCGAGTGCCGGCCAGCCGGCCTCGACGTACTGCTGGTACGCTTCCTTGAAGCCGGTCGGGGTCTTCACGACGCCGTCGCCTTCATACGTGCAGCCTTCGCGGTCGCCGACCTGGTTCAGCGGGAACAGTACCTCGGAGCAGAACTTGCCCGCTTCCTTGAGGACCTGGTTGATCGTGTCGGCGTCGAGGTCCGCATGCTTGGGCATTTGCTTGACTTCGGCTTCGACGTTCAGAAGCTCGTGCAACACGAATTGCATGTCGCGCAGCGGCGCGGCGTACTGTCCCATGACTCTCTCCAAAGGTGGGCAAAACGGCTCGAGCTCCTGGCGGGCGGATCACGCGCCGCTAACGGCTCTCGCTCTGATACGAAACAATCGTCTTTTCCAGCGCGGCCCACGTGAGGCGCACGGCGTCCGGCGAATGCAGGAAGCGTGCGTCGTGATGCAGGCCGAGCGTGAAGCTGTACAACTCGAAGAGCATCAGGTCCGGATCCGTATCCGCACGCAGATGGCCTTCTTCCTTCGCCTGCGAAATGGCGCGCAGCATCGCGGCACGCCAGGCCGTCACGCTCGCGATCAACTGCTCGCGCACGGGGCTGTCAGGCCGGTCGTCGTACTCGACGGCCCCGCTGATGTAGATGCATCCGGTCGTCACCTCCTGGATGCGCTTCTCCGTCCAGCGGGCCAGCATCGCCCGAAGGCGCGGCAAGCCTCGCGGCTCGCGCAGGCTCGGAAAGAACACCTCGTTTTCGAAACGATGGTGATACTCGCGGACGACCTCGACCTGCAGATCTTCACGCGATCCGAAGTGCGCGAACACACCGCTCTTGCTCATCTGCATGCGCTCGGCCAGCAGGCCGATCGTCAGCCCCTCCAGCCCATCACGGCTGGCGAGGTCCAAAGCAGCTTCAAGTATCGCGGCACGCGTCTGTTCGCCTTTTCGCATAGCTATTTCTGTAACCGTTCGGGGGTTCGAATAAAATCGAACGGCCGTACTATTATTGAGTGCGGCCGCTCGCGAAACAAGGAAATTATTAGAAACCGGTGTCTAACCGAGCCGCTATTTTGCGCGATTCCGGCGGGACCGGAGCGGCTTTTCCGCACGAACGTGCGGACAGATTTTTGAAGCGAACGCTTAGTCTTCGTCAGTCGTAACCGCCGACCGTCAGCGCCTTCATCACGACGCGATACGCCGTATAGGCGAGCCAGTTCAGCATGCGCTCGATGCGCGGGCGCGCGGCGAAGCGGGCGGGGTCGATTTCCCGGCCGTCGGCAAACGCAGCCGCGATCGCATCGCGCAGTTCGTTCGTGACTGCATCGTAGCGCACCAGCACGACATTCGCCTCATTGTTCAACATCAGGCTCAGCGCGTCCAGGTTCGACGAGCCGACCGTCGCCCAATTGTCGTCGATCACGGCCACCTTGCCGTGCAGCATCGTCTTGTCGTACTCGGCCACGCGCACGCCTGCGCGCAGCAGCGTGTGATAGAGGAACGGCACGGCCGTATCGAGTGCCGCGAATTCCTTGCGGCCGATCAGGATCCGCACGTCGACGCCGCGCCGCGCGGCGCCCGTCAGCGCACGGCGCAGCTTGCGTCCCGGCATGAAGTACGGATTGGCGAGCAGGATCCGCTGGCGCGCCTGGCCGATCGCCGCGAGATACGCCTTCTCGATCGCGCGGCGGTTCACGACGTTGTCGCGCGCGACGAACGCGACGCTCGGCTCCGTCACGATCCGCAGCGCGCCCGCCTTGACCCACCGGTGGCTGCGCATCCAGCGCCGGAACATGTCGGGGAACGCTTCGCCGCCATGCAGCCCGGCCGCGTATTGCGCATACGGCTTGTGACCGAACATGATCCGGTGCCACTGCAGTTCGAACGCGGCACGCACGTCGGACACCGCGGGCCCGGCCATCTCGACCGCGAAATCCCAGCGCGGAAACGGCAGCGTCGTGCCGCCCTGCGCGTAGTCGTCGACGATGTTGATGCCGCCGCAGAACGCCGCCGCGTGATCGATCACCGCGAGCTTGCGATGCGTGCGCGAGAAGCCGAAGCGACCGAACAGGAAGCGGTTGTAGATGCAGTGCTCGACGCCGGCCTCGACCCACGTGTCGAACAGCGACAGGCGTGCGGTGCCGATGCCGTCGGTGATCACGCGCACGCGCACGCCGCGCTGCGCCGCTCGGATCAGCGCGTCCGACACCGGCCGGCCGGCCGCGTCGTCGCAGAAGATGTAGGTTTCGAGCATCACCTGCTCGCGCGCCGCATCGATCCGCTCGATCAGCGCGTGGAAGAATTCGCTGCCGGTCTCGCACAGGCGCACGGTGTTGCCGGCCGTGAAGGCGAGCCGCGACGCGGAACCGCGTTCCTGCAGGAACATCTGCCGCAATTGCGCGAAGCGCTTGCGGGCTTCCGCCGTCATGCGGACGAACCGTGCGGCGCGCGCGACAGTGCCACGCGCGCGGGCAGTTGCAGGATCGCCTCGGCATTCGACGGCGAGAAGCAGCGCGCGGCTGCCTCGCGGAACGGCAGCCACGCATGATCGACATGCTCGCGCGGCGACAGCGTCACGTCGACGCGATGCGGCACGCACAGGCCGAACCAGTGCTCGGTGTTGCGCGTGACGCCCGGCGCATAGCGGTGCAGGTATTGCGGATAGATCGTGTATTCGATCTTGTGGCGCCAGTCGACGAGCGCACTGGCCGGCACGTCCGGCGTGCCGATCTCGATGCCGGTTTCCTCGGCCACTTCGCGCGCAGCGGTGAGCGCGAGCGGCTCGTCGAGCGCGTCCTTCGAGCCGGTCACCGATTGCCAGAAATCGGGCTGGTCGGCACGCTTGATCACGAGCACATCGAGGTCGGGCGTGTAGATCACGACAAGAACGGATTCGGGAATTTTCGGCGGCTTCGTCATCTTTGTTTCATGCAGCACGGGGCCGCGCGCCGGGCATGTGCTCCGAACGGGCGGCAAGTGCTGCGACTGTACCGCAAAAAACGAAAAAGGCGCATCGCTGCGCCTTTTTCATGTGCGCCGTGTGCGCGTGAACGCACACACGACCGGGTACGAAGCGCGTTACGCCTTCGGCTGCTCCGGCTGACGCAGACGGATGTGCAGTTCGCGCAGCTGACGCTCGTCGACCGGGCTCGGCGCCTGCGTGAGCAGATCCTGCGCACGCTGCGTCTTCGGGAATGCGATCACGTCGCGGATCGAGTCGGCGCCGGCCATCATCGTGACGATGCGGTCGAGACCGAATGCGATACCGCCGTGCGGCGGCGCGCCGTACTGCAGGGCGTCCAGCAGGAAGCCGAACTTGAGCTGCGCTTCTTCCGCACCGATCTTCAGCGCGCGGAACACCTTGCTCTGCACTTCCTCGCGGTGGATACGCACCGAGCCGCCACCGATTTCCCAGCCGTTCAGCACCATGTCGTAGGCCTTCGCGAGGCAACGGCCCGGATCGGTCTCGAGGTACTCGAGGTGTTCGTCCTTCGGGCTCGTGAACGGGTGGTGCGCAGCGACGTAGCGCGCATCTTCGTCGTCGTATTCGAACATCGGGAAATCGACGACCCACAGCGGCTTCCAGCCGGCCTGGACGAGGCCGTTCGCCTTGCCGAATTCCGAATGGCCGATCTTCAGGCGCAGCGCGCCGAGGCTGTCGTTGACGACCTTCGCACGGTCGGCCGCGAAGAAGATGATGTCGCCGTCTTCCGCACCCGTGCGCTCGAGGATCGCCGCGATCGATGCGTCGTGCAGGTTCTTGACGATCGGGCTCTGCAGGCCGTCACGGCCCTTCGCCTTCTCGTTGACCTTGATCCATGCGAGGCCCTTCGCGCCGTAGATGCGCACGAATTCGGTGTAGCCGTCGATGTCGCCGCGCGACAGCTCGCCGCCCTTCGGCACGCGCAGTGCCGCGACACGGCCGTCCTTCGCGTTGGCCGGCGTGCTGAACACCTTGAAGTCGACGTCCTTCATCGTGTCGGTCAGCTCGGTGAATTCGAGCTGCACGCGCAGGTCCGGCTTGTCCGAACCGAAACGCGCCATCGCTTCCGAGTACGGCATCACCGGGAAAGTCGCGTCGAGTTCGACGTCGATCGTCGTCTTGAAGATGTGACGGATCATGTCTTCGAACAGGTCACGGATTTCCTGCTCGCCGAGGAACGACGTTTCGCAGTCGATCTGCGTGAATTCCGGCTGACGGTCGGCACGGAGGTCTTCGTCGCGGAAGCACTTGGTGATCTGGTAGTAACGGTCGAAGTTCGCGACCATCAGCAGCTGCTTGAACAGCTGCGGCGACTGCGGCAGCGCGAAGAACTGGCCCGCGTTCACGCGCGAAGGCACGAGGTAGTCGCGCGCGCCTTCCGGCGTGCTCTTCGTCAGCATCGGCGTTTCGATGTCGATGAAGCCCTGCTCGTCGAGGTACTTGCGCGCTTCGATCGCGACGCGGTAGCGCAGGCGCAGGTTGTGCTGCATCTGCGGACGGCGCAGGTCGAGCACGCGGTGCGTGAGGCGCGTCGTTTCCGACAGGTTGTCGTCGTCGAGCTGGAACGGCGGCGTGACCGACGCGTTCAGCACGTTCAGTTCGTGGCACAACACTTCGATCTTGCCGCTCTTCAGGCCGGCGTTGACCGTGCCTTCCGGACGGTTGCGCACGAGGCCCTTGATCTGCACGCAGAACTCGTTGCGCACGCCTTCGGCGGTCGCGAACATTTCCGCGCGATCCGGGTCGCACACCACCTGTACGAGGCCTTCACGATCGCGCAGGTCGATGAAGATCACACCGCCGTGATCGCGGCGGCGCTGCACCCAGCCGCACAGCGACACGGTTTGGCCCAGCAGGTGTTCGGTCACGAGACCGCAGTATTCAGTACGCATCGACATGATGTTTGCTTTCGTTCGGTTTGATCAACGGGCGCCGCAACGCGCGGCCCGGGCGATGATTCTTTACTTACAGCGGCGGCTCGACGGGGCGGCGTGCCGGCGCCGGAGCCGGCGCCGGGGGCGCCACCACGCCCATCGAGACGATGTACTTGAGCGCGGCATCGACCGACATGTCGAGTTCGATGACTTCGCTCTTCGGCAGCATCAGGAAGAAGCCCGACGTCGGGTTCGGCGTCGTCGGGATATAGACGCTCACGTACTCTTCCGTCAGATGATTGAGCACGTCGCCGCCCGGCGTGCCGGTCAGAAACGCGATCGTATACGAGCCGCGACGCGGGTATTCGATCAGCAGCGCCTTGCGGAACGCGTTGCCGCTGCTCGACAGCAGCGTGTCCGACACCTGCTTGACGCTCGTGTAGATCGGCCCGACGACCGGGATGTGACGCACCACGGCGTTCCACCACGTGACGAGCTTCTGGCCGATGAAGTTCTGCGTGGCCAGCCCGACGACGAAGATGAACGCGAGCGTCAGCACCGCGCCGATCCCCGGCAGATGGAAGCCGAGCATCCGCTCGGGCTGCCACGATTCGGGCAGCAGGAGCAGCGTCTGGTCCATCGTGCCGATGATGAGACCGAGCACCCACAGCGTGATCGCGAGCGGGACGAGAACCAGCAGGCCGGTCAGAAACACCGATTTCAGGGTCGTCTTTTTCATCATCTGCCGTCAATGAACCGCGCCGACGGCGCGGGTTGGTCGCAGCCCGGCCGGGCCGCGACGGTCAACTGCTGGCGGCGGGCGCTGCAGCCGGGGCGGGCGCGGCGCTCGTCGTCGTGCTTTCGGAACTGCTCGCTGCAGCCGGCGCGGCTGCAGCAGGCGCGGCCGGGGCTGCGTCGCCCGACGCCGTCGCCGGCGCGCTGGTGCCGCCCGAACCGCCGCGGAAATCGGTGACATACCAACCCGAACCCTTCAGCTGGAAGCCTGCAGCAGTGACCTGCTTGCGAAAGGCATCCTTCCCGCATTCCGGGCACTGCGACAGCGGCGCGTCGCTCATCTTCTGGAGCACGTCCTTCGCGAAACCACACGCTTCGCATCGATAGGCGTAGATCGGCATGATATTTTTCCCGCGGAAACTGGAAACAGCTTGCAAAACCTTGAATTATAGCCGAAACCCTGCCGCACTCCGGCAATGGCCGCGACACCCGCGCATCAGCGGCGGCGCCACGTGAGCCAGCGCTCGTGCCCTTCGAATACGGGCAACGAATCGGTCACCGGCAAATCCTCGATCAGTTCGAAGTGCGGCGTGAGCAACGCATCGAGTTCGGCACGCTCGATTCCGAACGGCGGCCCCTTCGGTTTCGCCATCAGGAAGAAATAGCCGGCCAGCAATCCGTCCGCAGGCAGCAGCTCGGCCATGCGTGCCGCATAGCCGGCACGCATGGCCGGCGGCAGCGCGCACAGGAACGCGCGCTCGTACACCCACTGCACGTCGATCGGCGGCCGGTACGCAAAGAAATCGGCCTGCTCGACGACTTCGGCATGCGCGCCGAGCTGCGCCTTCGCAGCAGCCACCGCCTGCGCGGCGAAATCGATCGCACGCACGGGCCAGCCGGCCTGCGCGAGCCACCCGGCCTCCTGCGCACTGCCGCAGCCGGGAATCAGCACCGCGCACGGCTCGAGCCGGTGCGCGAACACACTGAAACCGTCGGGTACGCCACCGAATTCCCACGGCGTCACGCCACGCTCGAAACGCTCGTCCCAGAACGATGCATTGCCGGGATCGCGCGTCGCGAAATCGGCGGCGGCCGGTGTGGCCGGTTGCTTCGGATCGGACATCGCCCTGCTCCTTTCGGTCATGTGCCGTACGCGAGCGCGAGCAGCACGCGCGCAACGAGTGCGCCGACGCCGACGGCGAGACCGAAGATCAGCAGTGCCTGCAGCAGCCGGTTCGTCCGCTTCTGCTCGACGAGGACCTGACGCATCAGCTCCTCGCTCGCCGCGCGCGGCGCGTCATGGCGCGCGGCCATCGCGTGGTGGATCAGGCGCGGCAGTTGCGGCAGCGTCTTGCTCCACTGCGGCGCCTCGACCTTGAAGCGTTCGTACCAGCCGCGCAGGCCGATCTGCTCGGTCATCCAGCGTTCGAGGTACGGCTTCGCGGTCTTCCACAGGTCAAGCTCGGGGTCGAGCGAGCGGCCGAGCCCCTCGACGTTCAGCATCGTCTTCTGCAGCAGCACGAGCTGCGGCTGGATCTCGACGTTGAAGCGGCGCGACGTCGAGAACAGGCGCATCAGCACCTGGCCGAGCGAGATGTCCTTCAGCGCGCGGTCGAAATACGGCTCGCACACTGCGCGGATCGCGCTTTCGAGCTCCTCGACACGCGTTTCGGGCGGCACCCAGCCCGATTCGAGGTGGAGCGTCGCGACGCGGTGGTAGTCGCGCTTGAAGAACGCGAGGAAGTTCTGCGCGAGGTAGTTCTTGTCGAAATCGGACAGCGCGCCGACGATCCCGAAATCGAGCGCGACGTAGCGGCCGAACGTGTTCGGATCGAGGCTCACCTGGATGTTGCCCGGGTGCATGTCCGCGTGGAAGAAGCCGTCGCGGAACACCTGCGTGAAGAAGATCTCGACGCCTTCGCGCGCGAGCTTCTTGATGTCGACGCCGGCCGAACGCAGCGTCTCGACCTGGCTGATCGGCACGCCGGTCATGCGCTCCATCACGAGCACCTGCGACGTCGAGAAATCCCAGAACATCTCGGGCACGAGCAGCAGGTCGAGGCCCGCGAAGTTGCGGCGCAGCTGGCTGCCATTGGCGGCCTCGCGCATCAGGTCGAGCTCGTCGTGCAGGTATTTGTCGAATTCGGCGACGACCTCGCGCGGCTTCAGGCGCCGGCCGTCGGCCCACATGCGCTCGGTCCAGATCGCGATGTCGCGCATCAGCGCGAGGTCGGAGTCGATCACGGACAGCATGTTCGGGCGCAGCACCTTGACGGCGACGGCCTTGCCCGCGTGCTGGCCCTGCTTGAGCTTCGCGAAATGCACCTGCGCGATCGACGCGCTCGCGATCGGCTCACGCTCGAATTCGTCGAACAGCTCGTCGACCGGCGCACCGAGCGACTTCTCGATGATCCCGATCGCAACCGCCGAATCGAACGGCGGCACCTGGTCCTGCAGCTTCGCGAGTTCGTTCGCGAAATCGACCGACAGCAGGTCGCGGCGCGTCGACAGCACCTGGCCGAACTTCACGAAGATCGGGCCGAGGCTTTCGAGCGCATGGCGCAGCCGCACGGCAGGCGGATCGGAATAGCGGCGGCCGATCGTCGTGATCCGCAGCAGCAGCTTCACACGCCGGTCGTCGATCCGGGACAGCATCACTTCGTCGAGACCAAAGCGGATGACGGTGTAGACAATCTTGATGAAACGGAAAATGCGCATGCCCTGCGGCCCTCAGTGCGCGCCGCGCGGGCCGGAACCCGTGCGCGCGCCGATTTTTTGTTCGAGTCGCTCGACCCGCTTTTCGACCCGTGCGAGCGCATCGCGAGCGCGCGCCAGTTCGGCGTCGAAGCCGCCGAGCGACGCGCGCCGGACGACTTGCGGGTTCTCGTCGAGCCAGTATTCGGCGACGGAATCGAGCACGTTGCGGCCGGTGCGTCGCGCGCGCGCACCGGCGTCGCGCACGACCGTCGCGATCCGGTATGCCGCCGCGTCGCCGACCAGCTTCGCGAGATCTTCTTCAGGTTCCCAGCGCAGGTGCTCGGCCAGCTTCGCGATCTGCGTCGCGAACTCCGCGTCGCCCTCGATCTTCACGTGCTTCATCACGGCCGCCTGGCCGCCCTGCAGGAACGCGGCGACCGTGTCGCCGGCGAGTGCGATCGACACGTCGACCTGTTGCGCATCGTGCGCGTCGACGGCCGACAGATAGCCGTCGGGCTGCACCAGCAGCGTGAGCGTAACGGGGGGCACGTCGATCCGGGCAGTCTTGCCCGCGTAGGGAATCAGGCGGTCGCGCGCCCACGATTCGCGGGCGAGCAGGTGATTGACAGCAGCAGCAAAAGGCTTGGCGGCAAAGGTCATCGGGCTGGGAAAGAAAAAACCCGCGCAGGCCGGGCGCCCACGCGGGTTTCTATTGTAACGTCGGATCGTCGGCAGGCCGTGCCTGACCACACACCCGGGCGGCAAGCGGTCGCAGTGCGGCGGCCGTTGCCCGGGTGACCGGCGGCGTGGGCCGCCGGTCACGCTCAGTGCGTGTTGATCTGCTGGATGCCCGCGAGCAGCCAGCCCTGACTGCCCGACTTCGACAGGTTCCACACCTCGTCGAACGGCGCGGCCGACGCATTCGCCGATTCGCGGATCAGGCCGTGGAAGCGCACGCTCGCCGACTGCTCGATGCCACGATCCTCGATCGCGACCAGTTCAGCGTCGAGCTGCACGACGTCGGTCTGGTTCGACTCGTTGCCGCGCGAATCGAGGTCGATCTTGATCTCGGCGAACATTTCGGGCGTCGTGAACTCACGGATGTCGGCCAGGTTGCCCTGGTCCCACGCCGCCTGCAGACGCACGAAATAGACTTTCGAGCTGCGCAGGAACGCTTCGATGTCGAAGCCGGCCGGCACCTGGAGCGGGGCTGCCGCAGCCGCCGCTGCCGCGCCGGTGGCCGCAGCACCGCCGCCGAACACGCCTTGCGCTTCGTTCGCGTAGCTGCTGCCGCTACCCGCATAGTTGCTGCCGGTGCTGCCCTGCTGGAACGACGGGCTCTGCGAGTAGCCGCCCGACGACGACGCCGAGCCGCCGACCGAGTATGCCGGCTCCTGCGGACGACGGCGGTTCATGAACTTGCGGATCAGCCAGATGCCGACCATCGCGAGCAGCGCGATCACGATGACGTTCGCCATCATGCTCGCGAACGCACCGCCCAGGCCGAAGTGCGACAGCAGCGCCGCGATGCCGAGGCCGGCCGCAAGGCCGGCGATCGGCCCGAGCCAGCGCGAGCGGTTGGGCTGCGCAGCCGGCGCGGGCGCGGCCGGGTTCGCACGCTGCGCCTGCGACGGCGCGGCCTGCTGCATCGGCTGCTGCGCGGGCGGCGTGGCCTGGCGCTGCGTGACGGTGGAACTCTGGCGGCCGATGCTGCGCCCGCCGCCCATGCGCTTGGCTTCGGCGTCGAGCGATGCGAACGTGCCGGCCGTGAGCAGGCCGACCATCAGCAGCGTGCCGACCCGTCGAGCCCACGGCTTCGACGGCTTGCTACGGTTGAACAACGAACGCGATTCGAACATCAGCTTCTCCGGATGTAAGACAAATGTATGGAAAGAGCCCCTTAATACTTGGCTCCCATGTGTAAAGCTACCACGCCACCTGACAAATTGTAATATTTGACGGCATCGAGGCCCGCTTGTTCCATCATCGTCTTCAGCGTGTCCTGATCGGGGTGCATCCGGATAGATTCAGCAAGATACCGATAACTTTCAGCATCTTTCGCGAACTTGTCGCCAAGCCACGGTAATACTTTGAAAGAATACAGATCGTACGCTTTTTTCAGTGGATCCCAGACTTTCGAGAATTCCAGCACCATCACGCGGCCGCCGGGCTTCGTCACGCGGCGCATCTCGGCCAGCGCGGCATCCTTGTGCGTCATGTTACGCAGCCCGAACGCGACCGTGACCACATCGAAGTAGTTGTCCGGAAAGGGAATTTTCTCCGCGTCGCACAACAGCGACGGCGTCACGATGCCCTTGTCGAGCAGCCGGTCGCGGCCGACGCGCAGCATCGATTCGTTGATGTCCGTGTGCCAGACCTCGCCCGTCGGCCCGGCCGCCTTCGCGAACGACCGGGTCAGGTCGCCGGTGCCGGCCGCGAGGTCGAGCACCTTGAAGCCGGGGCGCACGTTCGCCTGCGCGATCGTGAACGCCTTCCATGCGCGGTGCATGCCCGCCGACATCAGGTCGTTCATCAGATCGTAGTTGCTCGCGACCGAATGGAACACACCCGCCACTTTCTTCGCTTTTTCGTTTTCCTCGACGCTTTCGAAGCCGAAGTGGGTTTTGCTCATCGCGTTGATCCTCAGTAAATGGCAAGACGGCGCCGAGCGGGCGCCGTCGATTTCAGTGGCAGTGGCCGTGCGACGCGCTCGCCGCCGGCATCGGCGCGTCGCGCTCGACGCCCGCCGCCTTCAGTTTGTCGAAATAGTCGCGCCACAGTGCATCCTGCTGCGTGGCCAGCTCGTACAGCAGGTCCCACGAGTAGATGCCGGTCGAATGGCCGTCGGAAAACGTCGGCTGCAGCGCGTAATTGCCGACGCCCTCGAGCGCGGTGATCGTCACTTCGCGCTTGCCCGTCTGCAACGTCTCCTGGCCGGGCCCGTGGCCACGTACCTCGGCCGACGGCGAATACACGCGCATCAGCTCGAACGGAATCCGGTAACTGTCGCCGTTCGGGTACTGCAATTCGAGCACGCGCGACACCGCGTGCACGACGACGCCGGACGGAATCGGCGTCGTGGAAGTCAAACCGCTCATGGCTGCCTCGAATCGGTCATGCGTTGAATTTCCTCGCGCACCGCATTGTGCAGCAGCGAGGCCTGCGCCGCGCGCGTGCGCAGCAGCGCCTCGGACACGCTGCGCTGGCGCGGCGCCCATACGGGCTGCGGGAAGTGTGCGTCGTTCGAAAAGCGCGGGATCACGTGCCAGTGCACGTGCGGCACCATGTTGCCGAGGCTCGCGAGATTCACCTTGTTCGGCTGCATCACGCGACGCACGGCCCGCTCGACCGCGTACACCACGCGCATCAGGTGGGCCCGCTCGGGCTCGCCGAGATCGGAGAATTCGGCCACGTGCGCGCCCCAGATCACCCGGCAGAAGCCCGGGTAATCGTGCTCGCCCGTCGCGAGGACGACGCGCAGCGCATCGTCCTGCCAGAGCAGCTCGCCGCCGTCTTCACGGCAAAACACGCATTCCATCGTCGCTCCCATGTGGACGGGCGCCGGCATTGCTGCGCCGGCGCCCGCTCATCCCTAGCCCGGTCGGGCGGTCGTCATGCCCGCATTAGACCAGCACGCGCTCGATCCCGCCATTGTTCGCGTGTGCGACATAGTCGGCCATCCAGTTCTCGCCGAGCACCTGGCGTGCGATTTCGACCACGATGTAGTCGGCTTCGAGGTTCGCGTCCTCGCTGTAGCGCGACAGGCCCTGCAGGCACGACGGGCAGCTCGTCAGGATCTTCACGTCCGGGCCGTTCGCGGCCGCGGCGGCCGGCGCCGGCGCGTTGCCGGCCACGACCGGGATGCTGCGCAGCTTCGCCGCACCCTTGCGGATCTCCTCTTCCTTGCGGAAGCGGACCTGCGTGGAGATGTCCGGACGCGTGACCGCGAGCGTGCCCGATTCGCCGCAGCAGCGCTCGTTCTTCTCGATCTTGTAGCCGTCCTTCTCCGCGCCCATCAGCTCGTTGACGAGCTTCACCGGATCCATCGTCTTGATCGGCGTGTGGCACGGGTCGTGATACATGTAGCGCGTGCCCGTCACGCCATCGAGCTTCATCCCCTTCTCGAGCAGGAACTCGTGGATGTCGATGATCCGGCAACCCGGGAAGATCTTGTCGAATTCGTAGCCCGCGAGCTGGTCGTAGCAGGTACCGCACGACACGACCACCGTCTTGATGTCGAGGTAGTTCAGCGTGTTCGCGACGCGATGGAACAGCACGCGGTTGTCGGTGACGATCTTCTCGGCCTTGTCGTACTGGCCCGAGCCGCGCTGCGGATAGCCGCAGCACAGGTAGCCCGGCGGCAACACCGTCTGCACGCCGGCTTCCCACAGCATCGCCTGCGTCGCGAGCCCGACCTGCGAGAACAGGCGCTCGGAGCCGCAGCCCGGGAAGTAGAACACCGCTTCCGAATCGACGGTGGTCGATTTCGGGTTGCGGATGATCGGCACGATCTTGTTGTCCTCGATGTCGAGCAGCGCGCGCGCCGTCTTCTTCGGCAGGTTGCCCGGCATCTTCTTGTTGACGAAGTGGATCACCTGCTCGACCACGGGCGGCTTGCCGACCGTCGCCGGCGGGTGCTGCGTCTGCTTCGTCACGACCTTCTTCAGCATGTCGTTCGCGAAGCGCTGCACCTTGTAGCCGACCCCCATCATCACGCCGCGCGCGACGTTGATCGTCTGCGGGTTGGTCGCGTTCAGGAAGAACATGCCCGCCGCATTGCCGGCGTTGAATTTCTTCTTGCCCATCTTGCGCAACAGGTTGCGCATGTTCATCGTGACGTCGCCGAAGTCGATCTTCACCGGGCACGGCGTCGCGCACTTGTGGCACACCGTGCAGTGGTCGGCTACGTCGTTGAACTCGTCCCAGTGCTTGATCGACACGCCGCGGCGCGTCTGCTCTTCATACAGGAACGCCTCGACCAGCAGCGACGTCGCGAGAATCTTGTTGCGCGGGCTGTACAGCAGGTTCGCGCGCGGCACGTGGGTCGCGCACACCGGCTTGCACTTGCCGCAGCGCAGGCAGTCCTTCACCGAATCGGCGATCGCGCCGATGTCGGACTGCTTCATGATCAGCGACTCGTACCCCATCAGCCCGAAGCTCGGCGTATAGGCGTTGCGCAGATCGGCGCCGTCGAGCAGCTTGCCCTTGTTGAAGCGGCCGTTCGGGTCGACGCGCTGCTTGTACGCGCGGAATTCGGCGATCTCGTCGTCGGTCAGGAACTCGAGCTTCGTGATCCCGATGCCGTGCTCGCCGGAAATCACGCCGTCGAGCGAGCGCGCGAGCGTCATGATGCGTGCGACCGCCGCGTGGGCGTCCTGCAGCATCTCGTAGTTGTCGGAGTTGACCGGCAGGTTGGTGTGGACGTTGCCGTCGCCCGCGTGCATGTGCAGCGCGACGAACACGCGGCCGCGCAGCACCTGCTTGTGGATCGCCTGCGCCTCGTCGAGGATCTGCTTGAACGCGCCACCGTTGAAGATCGCGCGCAGCTCCGCGCGGATCTCCTGCTTCCACGAGATGCGCACCGTGCGGTCCTGCGTGATGTGGAACACGGTCGCGCCCGGCTGCTCGTCCGCGCGATCCGCGAACTTCTCGGCGAGCGCTTCGTAGCCGAGCTGCACGAGGTAGTGCTGCGCCTCGCGCAGCGGCTGGTCGAGCCGGTCGCGCACGAATTCCCAGCGCGCACGCACGCGCTTGAGCAGCTCCAGCGCCTGCTGGACGCGGTCTTCGAGCAGTTCGGCGCTCGGGATCTCGTTCGCGTCGTCGGTCTTGCCGAGCGGCAGGTTGCCGGCGCGGAAAAATGCTTCCAGCGCGTCGACGAGCTGCAGCTTGTTCTTCAGCGACAGCTCGATGTTGATCCGCTCGATGCCGTCGGTGTACTCGCCCATCCGGTTCAGCGGGATGACGACGTCTTCGTTGATCTTGAACGCGTTCGTGTGCTTCGCAATCGCGGCCGTGCGGCTGCGGTCGAGCCAGAAGCGCTTGCGCGCCTCCGCGCTGATCGCGACGAAGCCTTCGCCGCTCTTGCCGTTCGCCATCCGGATCACTTCGGACGTCGCGTGCGCCACCGCGTCGGCATCGTCGCCGACGATGTCGCCGATCAGCACCATCTTCGGGAACGCATTGCGCTTGCTCTTGGTCGCATAGCCGACCGCGCGCAGGTAGCGCTCGTCGAGGTGCTCGAGGCCCGCGAGGATCGCGCCGCCCTGCTTCGACGTTTCGAACAGGTAGTCCTTGATCTCGACGATGCTCGGGATCGCCTCGCGCGCCTGGCCGAAGAATTCGAGGCAGACGGTGCGCGTATGCGCGGGCATCTTGTGCAGCACCCAGCGCGCGGACGTGATGAGCCCGTCGCAACCTTCCTTCTGCACGCCCGGCAGGCCGGCGAGGAACTTGTCGGTCACGTCCTTGCCGAGCCCTTCCTTGCGGAACCGGCGGCCTTCGATCTCGAGCATTTCGGTGCGCAGCAGCTTCTCGCCCGGCGCATACGCGCCGTCGAACCACTTCAGCTCGAAACGCGCGACCGCGATGTCGTGGATCTTGCCCTGGTTGTGCTCGTGGCGCGTGACTTCGAGCCAGTTGCCGTCCGGGTCGACCATCCGCCACCAGGCCAGGTTGTCGAGCGCGGTGCCCCACAACACGGCCTTCTTGCCGCCTGCGTTCATCGCGACGTTGCCGCCGATGCACGATGCGTCGAGCGAGGTCGGATCGACTGCGAACACGTAGCCGGCCGCTTCCGCCGCTTCCGTCACGCGGCGCGTGACGACGCCCGCGCCGGAGAAGATCGTCGGCACCTTGTGCGCGACGCCCGGCAGCTCGGTGAGCTCGACCGCGCCGAGTTGCTCGAGCTTCTCGGTGTTGATCACCGCGGAGAACGGCGTGAGCGGCACCGCGCCGCCCGTGTAGCCGGTGCCGCCGCCGCGCGGGATCACGGTCAGGCCGAGCTCGAAGCAGGCCTTGATCAGCCCCGCGATCTCGGCTTCGGTATCGGGGGTCAGCACGACGAACGGGTATTCCACGCGCCAGTCGGTCGCGTCGGTCACGTGCGACACGCGCGACAGCCCGTCGAAGCGGATGTTGTCCTTCTGCGTGCAGCGGCCGAGCGCCTTGGTCGCGCGCCGGCGCAGGTCGGCCATCTTGTCGAATTCGTCGGCGAACTCGTCGACCGCGCGCTGCGCGGCGGTTTCGAGCATCTCGACGCGCGATGCGCGCTCGCGGCCCGCGTCGTCGCGGTGCTCGGTGAGATCCGCGCTGCGGCGCTTGCCGATTTCGGTCAGCCGGTGGTTCAGCGCCTCGATCAAGAGCGCGCGGCGCTTCGGGTTGTCGAGCAGGTCGTCCTGCAGATACGGGTTGCGGCGTACGACCCAGATGTCGCCGAGCACTTCATACAGCATCCGTGCCGAGCGGCCCGTACGGCGCTCGGCACGCAATTCGTCGAGCACCGACCACGCCTCTTCGCCGAGCAGGCGGATCACGATCTCGCGATCCGAGAAGGACGTGTAGTTGTAGGGAATCTCGCGCAACCGGGGCGCGGGGTCGGCGGCGACGGCGGCGGCCGCGCCATGCGGATCGAAAACTTGTGGTGCGTTCATGTTCGGACGACTCGGAGGGCCGATACACCGTGCACGGGCGTCGGCAAGCGCGTGGGCGCAATCTTGGGGAAATCTGTTCTGTTACCAGGCGCGCGGCTGTCCTTCATGGGGCCGGAGCGGGCGACTCACCCCTCCTGGCCGGCGACAGGGCCTGGCGGCACTCGGAAACATCAGCACGATCGCGCGCGGCGCGCATGCCGTTCCGCCGCGGGGCTGGCTGCGCGCGGCGTCGGCTTCAACGGTGCGATCCGAGGGTGCCTCTGCATCTTCCGATCCTTGATTCAAAACGGAATTCTAACCCATGATCGCGCCACGCGTGACACGTCGGACAGGTCGTGGGGCTATCGCCGCGAGCCGCGCCAGGCCTGGCTCGGCACGATTTCGTGTGACCATTCGCCGTCCGTCCGGTCGGTAACCGCGCGGTTAAACCGGTAAAAAAGGCCGCGCGAGGTCGCCGACGCACCGTCCGCACGGCCCCGCGAGCGCGCGCTCGGCATGCCGCTTGCGTGCGGGCGGACCCTTGGCGCTATCATTGATCTTTTATCGTCTGCTTCCGCACTGCACGCGAGCGCCCATGGCATCCCACGATTACCTGAAGAAAATCCTCACCGCGCGCGTCTACGACGTCGCGATCGAGACGGAACTCGAATCCGCCCGCAACCTGTCGGCCCGACTGCGCAACGCCGTCTACCTGAAGCGCGAGGACAACCAGCCGGTGTTCTCGTTCAAGCTGCGCGGTGCGTACAACAAGATGGCGCACATTCCGGCCGACGCGCTCGCGCGCGGCGTGATTACGGCGTCGGCCGGCAACCACGCGCAGGGTGTCGCGTTCTCGGCGGCCCGGATGGGCGTGAAGGCGGTGATCGTCGTACCCGTCACGACGCCGCAGGTGAAGGTCGATGCGGTGCGCGCGCACGGCGGCCCGGGCGTCGAGGTGATCCAGGCGGGCGAGTCGTACAGCGACGCGTATGCGCACGCGGTCAAGGTGCAGGAGGAGCGCGGCCTCACGTTCGTCCACCCGTTCGACGATCCGTACGTGATCGCCGGCCAGGGCACGATCGCGATGGAGATCCTGCGCCAGCACCAGGGACCGATCCATGCGATCTTCGTGCCGATCGGCGGCGGCGGGCTCGCGTCGGGCGTCGCGGCCTACGTGAAGGCGGTGCGGCCGGAGATCCAGGTGATCGGCGTGCAGGCCGAAGATTCGTGCGCGATGGCGCAGTCGCTGCAAAAAGGCGAACGCGTCGAGCTGAGCGAAGTCGGCCTGTTCGCGGACGGCACCGCGGTGAAGCTCGTCGGCGAGGAAACCTTCCGGCTGTGCCGCGAATTCCTCGACGGCGTCGTGACGGTCGACACCGACGCACTGTGCGCGGCGATCAAGGACGTGTTCCAGGACACGCGCAGCGTGCTCGAGCCGTCCGGCGCGCTCGCGGTCGCGGGCGCGAAGCGCTACGCGGAACGCGAAGGCATCGAGAACCAGACGCTCGTCGCGGTCACGTCCGGCGCGAACATGAACTTCGACCGGATGCGCTTCGTCGCCGAGCGTGCGGAAGTGGGCGAGGCGCGCGAAGCCGTGTTCGCGGTCACGATCCCCGAGGAGCGCGGCAGCTTCAAGCGCTTCTGCTCGCTCGTCGGCGACCGCAACGTCACCGAGTTCAACTACCGGATCGCCGATGCGCAATCCGCGCACATCTTCGTCGGCGTGCAGATCAGGCGACGCGACGAGTCTGCCGAGATCGCCGCGAACTTCGAGTCGCACGGCTTCAACAGCGTCGACCTGACGCACGACGAGCTGTCGAAGGAACACATCCGCTACATGGTGGGCGGCCGTTCGCCGCTCGCGCTCGACGAGCGCCTGTTCCGCTTCGAATTCCCGGAACGGCCGGGCGCGCTGATGAAGTTCCTGTCGTCGATGGCGCCGGACTGGAACATCAGCCTGTTCCACTACCGTAACCAGGGCGCGGACTACAGCTCGATCCTCGTGGGGCTGCAGGTGCCGCAGGCCGATCGCGCCGAATTCGAACGCTTCCTCGCGGCACTCGGCTATCCGTATGTCGAAGAGAGCGCCAATCCGGCTTACCGCCTCTTCCTGTCGTAAAGTAAAGGCTTCGTGCAATGAATCCCGAACATTCCCCGCTCGGCAAGGCGACCGTCTACGCAGCCCAGTACGACGCGTCGCTGCTGTTCCCGATCCCGCGCGCCGGGGCGCGCGAGCAGCTCGGCATCTCGTCGGCGCTGCCGTTCTTCGGCACCGATATCTGGAACGCGTACGAGCTGTCGTGGCTCAACGCGCGCGGCAAGCCGCAGCTCGCGGTCGCGACGTTCTACGTGCCGGCCGAATCGCCGAACATCGTCGAATCGAAGTCGTTCAAGCTGTATCTCGGCTCGTTCGCGCAATCGAAGTTCGACTCGGTCGATGCGGTGCGCGACGTGCTGAAGCGCGACGTGTCGGCCGCGTGCGGCGCGAGCGTGTCGGTGCAGCTCGTGTCGCCGCACGATTTCGGCAAGCTCGAGATGGAAGAGCTCGACGGGCTGTCGCTCGACCGGCTCGACCTCGACACCGACGTGTACGAACCCGATCCGTCGCTGCTGTCGGCGGCCGACGCCGAGGACGAAGCGCCGGTCGAGGAGACGCTCGTGTCCGACCTGCTGCGCTCGAATTGCCCGGTCACCGGCCAGCCCGACTGGGGCAGCGTGCAGATTCACTATGTCGGCCCGCAGATCGATCATGCCGGCCTGCTGCGCTACATCATCTCGTTCCGCAATCACACGGGCTTTCACGAGCAGTGCGTCGAGCGGATCTTCCTCGACATCCTGCATGCGTGCAAACCGGTGAAGCTCGCGGTGTATGCGCGCTATACGCGCCGCGGCGGGCTCGATATCAACCCGTTCCGCACGAACTACAACCAGCCGATGCCGGATAACGCGCGGACGGCGCGGCAGTAAATGAAGTGGAATTGGCGGGCATTTGCGGCCCGCCGACACCCACTGCTTGCGGAAGAAGCGTTTGTCTAATTCGGTGCGAACACGTCGGCTCGGCACTTCGGACAATACAGGTAGATTGTTCGACCACCGGGCGTGGAAATGAAGCCGCGCCTTGCCTGGTCTATCCTCCATTTCGCCGTGCCACCATCCGCGAAACGTGCTTTGCCTTCGGCATAGCAATTCGCGGCGTCCAGATCATGACTGTACGCCCGTTCCGTTACGCGGCCCGCATGCTTGAAAAACGCGCTGACATCCGCCTGCCGAAGAACAAACGTACGGCACATATCCGCCGTTTCGTCCCCGCTGATGTCAGCCGACCACGCACCATTCCTGACGATTTCGACCGACTCCGGCCCAACAGTGGGGACTGCCCGGCGGGGCGGCACCCCATCGGATAGCGCACCCGCAACCGCACTGTGGGTGAGCAAGAACGCCAACATCAAAACTGCGATCCGAATCATCATTGCGCCCCCGCCGGCTCCGTCCGGTTCTTCCGCGAGCCGCAACGCACACTGTTACTTAGCGTGCGTCGGCAGTCGCTAAAGGTGCGTGCAAAGCCGTTCTTGATATAGGCCAGTGTTCGCGTCAGCGGGCCTTGGTCCTCGTACAGATCGGCAAGCCAATCCGGGGCGACACGCTCGATCTGATCGAGCCGCAAATCGATGGTTTCCGTCAGTACGGCCCATTCCCCCTTCGGCCCCAGGCGGCACACCCCCGCAATCTTGCCGCTGATCGCTTACGGGCATCTCTGCGTCATCAGCAACATACGCGGAAACCCAGTCTTTCACGACAACTCTGCCAATCGCTTGGCGTGCCATTTTCTTTCGACGGCCGCACGATGCAACATCGCGAGCGTGATCGATTCCCGTTTGAAGTCGTGCGGCTTTCGGAGCACCCACCGCTGGAATAGCGAATAGAGCAAACCCTCACCTTCCATCAAGAAGTACCGGTGGAAATCAAAATCGCCGGTGTCGACGGCAAACCGCTCAAAATAGCGCCCCATGAAGTCATTGGCTTCATCGCCGGTTTGCCCCAGATCCTCCCAGAGACGAGTGCCGGCGGAGAGCGGCTTCGACGGACCGAGCCCCACCTCTGACCGGACAAAGGCTTCGATCTGGTCCCAACTCACGTTTTCCATCAGAACACCTTATCCTCAGGCTTGACGAGGCTGTTGTATCTGGCGACCGTGCCGTGAACGATCCCGTACACGTCTCGCGCAAGCAGCGTCCAGCCCACGCCCGGAACAGCACGCCCGACGAACACGCTGAGCTTCCGGGTCAGGATGATCCGAAACGACTTGATGCTTTGAAGCGTCACGGTTGGCAGAACCTTCCTGTTGAGCTGGTAACGAAAAATCGAACGTGCCATCACGGATGCGACGGACGTCCCTTTCGTCGCACCGCCGAACTTTTGCCGTGTCGGCAAAACGGGCCATCCGGCCAAAATCAGAATCACGGCTTCGACATCGTCGATCCCGACCCGTGCGCATGCCTCCTCTACGGCAACGAAAAAGAAAAGTTCGGCGGGCGTGAGATCCGAATGCATACCGTAGCGGTATGTATTGCTCGTCATGATTCGACTTCGTGAAATCGTTGATCGGAATGACGACCATACCCGGCGACGCGCCGAATTTGCTCTATCGAGATTCATCGACGCCACTGACGTCTTGTGCGTCCATCACTGGAGCCGCCCGCCAGACGGACACATCGTGTCACGCTCTCATCGCGGGGATTTCATTCAGAGTGTAAAAAATCGGCACCACTCACATCCATCATGACTGGGTTCCCCAACGAATTATCGCGATTGCCACGAGATGAGTACCCGCGAGGCCAAGCACCGGCAACACCTCGATTCCGCCATAACGCAACGAGGCCGGCGCATGCTACCGCGCCGGCCTCGTCACACAACAATTCGCCCTTGCCGCGTTACTTCGCCGGCGCCTTGTACGCGATGCAGTCGACCTCGACCTTGCAGTCGATGACCATGCTCGACTGCACGCACGCGCGTGCCGGCGGATGCTCGCCGAAGTACGACACGAACACCTTGTTGAACGACGCGAAATCGCGTGCGTCGTCGAGCCACACGCCGCAGCGCACGACGTGTTCGAGGCCGTAGCCGGCTTCCTTCAGGATCGCGATCACGTTCTCGATCGTCTGCTTCGACTGCGTGACGATCCCGCCTTCGACGACCTCGCCGTTCACCATCGGCGTCTGGCCCGACACGTACAGCCAGCCGTCGGCCTCGACCGCGCGTGCGAACGGCATCACCTGGCCGCCCGTGCCCTTCGCTTCGCCTACGCCATATCGCTTCATCGTTTCACTCCTTGTGTGTCGACCGGCGCTCGCGCGTCTGCGCTGGCGCCGGCCCATGCAACGCGCGGTTGCGGATGCGCGCACCGGCGACGGCACGCGCGGCAGATCGGAACAACAACCGCGCTCAGAACGCGGCGTCGGCACTCGCCGGCACGCGCTCGCCGCGCGCGACGAAGCCGCCGGCGCGCTCGCCGGTCGGCTGGCCGTTTTCATAAGTGAGCACGCCGTTCACCCACACGGCGTCGATCCCGTGCGCGGGCTGCTGCGGCTTCTCGAACGTCGCGGCGTCGATCACGCTCGCCGGGTCGAACAGCACGAGATCCGCGTGGTAGCCCACATGCACCTCGCCGCGCCGCGCGATCCCGTAGCGGCGCGCGGACAGCGACGTCATCTTGCGGATTGCCTCCTCGAGCGGCAGTAGGTTCGTGTCGCGCACGTAATGGCCGAGCACGCGCGGGAACGCGCCCCACAGCCGCGGGTGCGGCAGCGGATCGTTCGGCAGGCCGTCCGAACCGACCATCGTCGCGGGATGCGACAGGATCCGGCGCACGTCGTCCTCGGACATGTTGTGGTACACGGCGCCCGCCGGGCGGATGCGCTGCGCGGCTTCCTGCTCGGTCACGCCCCAGTCGGCCGCGATCGCCTTCAGCAGCTTGCCCGCCACTTCCGGGTGCGGCTCCGACCACGTGATCGTGATGTCGATGTCGCCCGTCACCTGCTTCAGGTCGAGCGTCGACGAGCTGCGGCTGTACGGATAGCAGTCGCAGCCGACCGGCTGGTAGCGGCGCGCGCCTTCGAGCGATGCGAGCACTTCGGTGCTGCGCCCCCAGTTCGACGGGCCCGCGCACTTCAGGTGCGAGATCACGACCGGCACGCGCGCATGGCGGCCGACCTGGTACGCCTCTTCCATCGCGTCGAGGATCGCGTCGAACTCGGTGCGCATGTGCGTCGTGTACAGCGCGCCAGCGTTCGCGAGCGGCTCGGCGAGCGCCATCACCTCTTCGGTCGGCGCCGCGAACGCGGAGCCGTACGCGAGGCCCGACGACAGGCCGAGCGCACCGTTCGCGAGCGCCTCCTCGAGCTGCGCGCGCATGCCGGCGATCTCGCCGTCGGTCGCCGCGCGGTCGAGGCGATCCATCTGGTTGTTGCGCAGCGCCGTGTGACCGACGAGCGCGGCGACGTTCACGGCCGGACGCGCGTCGTTCACGGCCGCGACGTAGTCGGCGAAGGTCGGGTACTGAAACGCGCCGCGCTCGCCGAGCAGGTTCATCGGGTCGGGCGGATCGCCCGCGAGCGTCACCGGCGACGCGCTGATCCCGCAGTTGCCGACGATCACGGTGGTCACGCCCTGCGAGATCTTCGGGATCATCGCGGGCGCGCGAATCACGTGCGTGTCGTCGTGCGTGTGCACGTCGACGAAGCCCGGCGCAAGCGCGCGGCCGTTCGCATCGACGACGTTCTCGGCCAGCCAGTTCGACAGGTTGCCGATCGCCGCGATCAGGCCGTTGCGGATCGCGACGTCGCGCGTGACGGGCGGCGCGCCGGTACCGTCGTAAAGCTGCGCGCCGACGATCAGCGTATCGGCGGCTTCGGGATGCGAATGCATGGTCAGTCTCCTACCGGTTGACGGTCTCCGCCGCCGCGGTGCGCATCGAGCGCGTGCTTGATGCGACGCAGCGATTCTCGGCCCGCATCGCCGAGCCGCAATGCGACTCCGGTGACGAGCACGTCGATCGCCATCATCATCGCGTAGCGCGATGTCGACGGCTTGTAAATGAAATCGGTTTCGAACGCGACGACCGGGATCAGGTGGTCGGCCAGCTTCGCGAGCGGCGAAGCCGGCGCCGTGATCGCGATCAGCGTCGCGCCGTAGCGCTTCGCGAGCCGGCAGCTCTCGAGCAGCTCGGGCACGCGGCCGCTCACCGACAGCGCGACGACGACGGTGTCGCGCGACAGCGTCGCGGCCACCATCCGCTGCAGCAGGCTGTCCTGGTAGCTCGCGACCGGCCGGCCGAAGCGCACGAGCCGGAAGCGCAGCTCGTCGGCGAGCGCGGTCGAGCCGCCGCCCTGTCCGTACACGTAGGTCATCTTCGCGCCGGCGAGCAAGTCGGCCGCTGCCTCGAACGACGTATTGCGCAGCAACTGATGGTTGTGCGCGAGCGCGACGCGGATCTCGTCGTAGACCATCGACGCGGGGCTCGTGTCGTCGGCCGGCGTATCGTCGGACGGCACCAGAAAGCGCTGGCCGACGGCCGCCGCCTGCGCGACCAGCACCTTCAGTTCGCGCACGTCGCGGCAGCCGACGGCCTTCGCGAAACGCGTGACCGTCGCGACGCTGACCTCCGCGTCGCGCGCAAGCGCGCCGATGCTCGCATGCGCGGCGCGCGCCAGGTCGGCAAGGATGAACGCGGCGACCTTGCGCTCGGCTTCGCGCAGTTCGGGCGCGCATTCGGCGATCCGCGCGACGATGTCGAGGACCGGCGGAGCGGCCGGAGCCGGATGGGGCTCGGCCGCGAGCGGAGCGGACGGGGGGGCGGGCGTATTCATCTGCGGAAAAGGGTATGAAGCTCGATGTTACTAAATAACATCACCGCGCCGATGCTACTTTCTGTACCATCGGCGTGTCAACTTCAGTGCAATGCATAGTGATGATGGAGCGGGATGACATGAAAGTTACAAACTATCAGGAAGCGACGATCGATCCGTTCGGCAAGGGCCTCGGCAATCTGCCGAGCGCGAGCGTGCCGCTCGGCGACGCAGGCCGCCTCGAGTGGAACCTGCTTGCGGAAGACGTCAGCCTGCCGGCGGCCGTGCTTTACGAGGACCGCATCGAACACAACCTGAACTGGATGCAGGCCTTCGTCCAGAAGTACGGCGTCAAGTTTGCGCCGCACGGCAAGACGACGATGGCGCCGCAACTGTTCCGCCGCCAGCTCGACGCCGGCGCGTGGGGCATCACGCTCGCGACCGCGCACCAGACGCAGGCCGCGTATCACGGCGGCGTGCGGCGCGTGCTGCTCGCGAACCAGTTGGTCGGCCGCCAGAACATGACGATCATCGCCGGGCTGCTGTCCGATCCCGACTTCGAATTCTTCTGCCTCGTCGATTCCGCCGAGAGCGTCGACCAGCTCGGCCGCTTCTTCGGCGCACTGAAGAAGCCGCTGAACGTGCTGCTCGAGCTCGGCGTGCCGGGCGGCCGCGCGGGCGTGCGCGATGCCGCGCAGCGCGATGCCGTGCTCGCCGCGATCGCGCGCTATCCGGACACGCTGAAGCTGGCCGGCATCGAGCTCTACGAAGGCGTGCTGAAGGAGGAAGGCGAGATCCGCACGTTCCTGCAGGACGCGGTCGCGCTCACGCGCGAGCTGGCCGAGGCAGGCCGCTTCGCGCGGACGCCGGCGATCCTGTCCGGCGCCGGTTCGGCGTGGTACGACGTGGTCGCGGAAGAGTTCGCGAAGGCGTCCGACGCCGGCTTCGCGGAAGTCGTGCTGCGTCCGGGCTGCTACCTGACGCACGATGTCGGCATCTACAAGAAGGCGCAGACCGACGTGTTCGCGCGCAACCCGATCGCACGCACGATGGGCGAAGGGCTGCTGCCCGCGCTGCAGCTGTGGGCCTACGTGCAGTCGGTGCCGGAAGCCAATCGTGCGATCGTCGCGCTCGGCAAGCGCGACGCGGCGTTCGACGCGGGGCTGCCGGAGCCGGCGCGCCACTTCCGCCCGGGCCGCGACACTGCACCGCGCGACGTCGCCGCCGCCGAAGGCTGGGCCGTCACCGGGATGATGGACCAGCACGCGTACCTGCAGATCCCGCCGGGCGCGGACGTGAAGGTCGGCGACATGGTCGCGTTCGACATCTCGCACCCGTGCCTGACGTTCGACAAGTGGCGCCAGGTGCTCGTGCTCGATCCGCAGTTCCGCGTGACGGAAGTCGTCGAAACCTTCTTCTGACGCCCATCGCGCACACCGCCCCGCCGCTCGCGCGGGGCGGCCGTCACGCGCGCTTCAAGCGGCCGGAGTACACTGCGCTTTCGTCCTCGGGGCCCCGGGCGGGCGTTGCACTCGCCGGCCGCATGCGGGCCCTCAACGCAGCTCCACTGGAGAAAGCCATGGCCGCGAAGAAGATCCTGTTCCTGACCGGCGATTTCGCCGAAGACTACGAAACGATGGTGCCGTTCCAGGCGCTGCAGGCCGTCGGCCACCACGTCGATGCAGTCTGCCCGGGCAAGCGCGCGGGCGACAAGATCAAGACCGCGATCCACGATTTCGAGGGCGACCAGACCTACACCGAGAAGCCCGGCCACCAGTTCACGCTGAACGCGGCGTTCGACGACGTCGACGCATCGCGCTACGACGCGCTCGCGATCGCGGGCGGCCGCGCCCCCGAATACCTGCGACTCGATCCGAAGGTGATCTCGCTCGTGCGCGAATTCGCCGAAGCCGGCAAGCCAATCGCCGCGATCTGCCACGCGGCGCAACTGCTCGCGGCCGCCGACGTGATCCGCGGCAAGCGCATCTCGGCCTACCCGGCCTGCGCGCCCGAGGTGAAGCTCGCGGGCGGCGAATACGCGGACATCCCGGTCGACGCGGCCGTGACCGACGCGCCGTTCGTCACCGCGCCTGCGTGGCCCGCGCATCCGGCCTGGCTCGCGCAGTTCCTCGCGCTGCTGGGAACGCGCATCGAGCTTTGAAGCAGAAGTGAATTGAGATGAGATGAAGGACCGGGCCGGCGGCGTATTCGCGCCGCCCCGCTCCGCGCGTCAGCGCGCGGCCGGCGTCGAGCCGACGTCCGCGATCCGCGACTCCAGCATCGCCAGCGCACCCGACAGCGCATTCAGCACGTCGTCCGGCAATTGCGCCATCGTCTGTTCGAGAAACGCCTTGCGGCGCGGCAGGCACGCGTCGAACGCGGCGCGGCCTTCGTCCGTCAGCGTCACGTTGGTCACGCGATTGTCGCGTGCGTCGGATTCACGCTGGATCCAGCCGAGCGCGTCGAGCGACTTCAACTGGCGCGTGAGCGCGCCCGGATCGACGCGCAGCACTTCGACGAGTTTCTTCTGCGACGAATGCCCGCCCATCGTGTGCAACGCGACCATGATGCGCCAGCGCGGCATCGGCTGCCCGACGTGCGCCTCGAACGCGGTCATGAATGCGCGATACGTGCGTCCGAATTGCTGCAAGATCGCGACGCGGTCCTGTTCTTCCATGCGCTCAGTTCTACTCGTTCAATCGTTCAATCGTTCAGTCGGCCGCGACATGCGGTTCGATCTTGTGCCGCAGCGCGATCGGCGGCACGCGGCGGCACTGCCACACCGACACCACGGCGACGACGGCCGCCATTGCGACACCCAGGTGAATCGCGCCGACGAGCGATTCGCGGGCCGCTTCCAGCAGCAGCGCGCCATTATGCCCGGCACGCGTCAGCTCGGCGACAAGTCCGCCCTGCGCGGCGCGATCGATCAGGATCTGCGGATCGGCGAGCTGCGCATGCCACTGCATCGCGTGGTCGGCCGACAGCGCGTCGCGCACGCCGCCCGAGTACATCTGGTTGACGAGCGTGCCGGTCAGCGCGGTGCCGATCATCCCGCCGACCATCCGCAGCGACTGCAGCAGCGCCGTCGCGATGCCGAGGTGCTCGCGGCCGGCCGTCTGCTGCGCGAATACGGTGAGGTTCGGCAGCACGAAGCCGAGCCCGATGCCGCCCGCGACCATCAGCGCCATCAGTACCCACTTCGGCGTCGTGTGGGTCGACACGACGATGCCCGCGCAGGTGATCGCAAACAGCACGAAGCCGACGTCCAGCATCGCATTCGGATTGCGGATGCGCGTGACGACGCGGCCGTTCATGATGCTGCCGATCGTGATGAACACGACGAGCGGCGTGATCACGAGCCCCGCCTCCTTCGGCGACATCCCGAACCCGCCCTGGAACAGCAGCGGCGCGTAGAACAGCAGCGAGAACATCGAGAAGCCGGCGAGGATCGCCAGCACGAAGAGCGCCGACAGCGCGCGGTTGCCGAACATGTCGAACGGCAGGATCGGCTGCGCACAGCGCCGCTCCCAGTGCCACAGGCCGAAACCGGCCGCGACCGCGACGACGAGCAGCAGCGACGCCCAGCTCGCGACGCCGTACTTCGGCAGCCATTCGACAAATAGCTGCAGCGCGCCGAGCGACAGCGCGATCAGCAATGCGCCCGGCCAGTCGAGCCGCATCTTGCGATCGTGCTCGACGTGGCGCAGGTGCGGCAGGTAGCGCCACACGAACAGCAGCGACAGCAGGCCGACCGGCAGGTTCACGTAGAACACCGAGCGCCAGCCGAACGACTGGGTCAGCACGCCGCCGAGCGACGGGCCGACTGCGTTCGCGATGCCGAACGCGGAGCTCATCAGCACCTGCCAGCGCAGCCGCACGACGGAATCGGGGAACAGGTCGGGAATGCACGCGAATGCGGTGCCGACCAGCATCCCGCCGCCGATCCCCTGCAGCCCGCGCGCGAGCACGAGCATCAGCATGTCGTTCGCCATCCCGCACAGCACCGATGCACCGGTGAACACGACGATCGACGCGATGACGAACGGCTTGCGGCCGTAATAATCGCCGAGCCGGCCGAAGATCGGCACCGTGATCACGGAACTGAGCAGGTACGAGGTGGCGACCCACGCGTACAGGTCGAAACCCCGGAGCTCGGCGACGATGGTCGGCAACGCGGTGCCGACGACGGTCTGGTCGAGCGCGACGAGCATGGTGACGAACGAGATCCCGATCATCGCCAGCAGCGATTCGCGGAACGGCAGGACTTGCCCACTCGAATGGTGGGCGGCAGTATGGACGGCCATTTTTTGTCGACGCAACTTTTGACGAGTCAAACAATCTCAAAATTCTAGCATGCCGGAGTAATCTAGGCTGGCGACGGTCAAACCGGCTCAGACCGCCAAGGAGAAAGATGGAACCGATTTCAATCACCCCCGCGACCACGCTGTCGGAGGAGGATCGCGACGCGCTGTGGCGCGCGAGGCAGGTGCTGGAAAGCCCGTCGCTGACGATGAAGCTGACGGGCATGCTGGGCGCGCCGGTCGAGAAAATGATCGCGCGGCTGCCGGATTTCGCGACCGGCAAGATCAACGACGCGACGCAGCTCGCGCTGCGCAAGTGCCTGAACATCGCGCTACGCACGCTCGGCAAGCCGCCCGCGCCGGACGCCGAGCCCGACAAGCCGAGCAACCTGCTGCACAAGCTCGCGGTCGCGACGACCGGCGCGGCGGGCGGCGCGTTCGGCTTTCTCGCGCTGCCGGTCGAGTTGCCGGTGACGACGACGCTGATCTTCCGCTCGGTGTGCGACATCGCGCGCAGCGAGGGCGAAGACCTGAGCTCGGTCGATACGCAGCTGCAATGCCTGGCCGTGCTCGGCATGGGCGGCAACCCGGACAAGCAGGAAGAGGACGCCGATCTCGGCTATTTCGTGCTGCGCGGCACGCTCGCGCAGGCGATCTCGAAGGCATCGTCCGACATCACGACGAAGGGCATCGCCGCGCACAGCTCGGCGGCCGTGTTCAAGCTCGTGCAGACGGTGGCGTCGCGCTTCTCGGTGCAGGTGACCGAGCAGATGGCCGCGAAGTCGATTCCGGCGATCGGCGCCGTGCTCGGCGCGACCGTCAATACGCTGTTCATCGACCACTTCCAGCAGATGGCGCACGGCCACTTCACCGTCCGCCGGCTCGAGCGCAAGTACGGCTCGGCGGCCGTCAAGGCCGCCTATCAGGCGATCGACGCCTCGCCGGTGCGCTGAACCGCACGCTCGACCGCGACGCGGCGCAGGAACGCTGCAGCACGGTCGAGCGCGTCGCGCGCTTCCGGCACCATCGGCGCGTACAGCTGCCACACGTGCGGCATGTCCGGCCACACCTCGATTTCCACCGCCACCCCGGCCGCCTGCGCCTTCTCGGCGACGCGGCGCGAATCGTCGAGCAGCACCTCGGTGCTGCCGACCTGGATATACAGCGGCGGCAGGCCCGTGAAATCCGCATAGAGCGGCGATGCGTACGGATTCGTCCCCGGCTCGTCACCCAGGTACAGCTTCGCGGCCTTCGCCAGCGCAGCGCCCGCGAACATCGGATCGGTGCCGTCGTTCGTGCGCAGCGTGGCGCCGGTGGCGGCCAGGTCGGTCCACGGCGAGAACAGGATCGCACCGGCCGGCAGCGGCTCGCCGCGGTCGCGCAGCGCGACGAGCGTCGCGAGCGCAAGGCCGCCGCCCGCCGAATCGCCGCCGAGCACGATCGACTCGGGCGGCGTGCCGAGCGCCAGCAGTTGCCGGTACGCGGCCAGCGCATCGTCGAGCGCGGCCGGGAAACGGTTTTCGGGCGCCAGCCGGTAGTCGAGCGAGAACGAGCGCACGCCCGCACGCTTCGTCAGGCCGAACACGAGCGGCCGGTGAGTCTTCGTCGAACAGAAGTAGTAACCGCCACCGTGGAAGTACAGCAGCGTGCGGCCGGGCCCGCGACCCGCACCCGCGTCGGTGCGCTCGAGCCATTCGCCGCGCAGCGGCGCGTCGCCCGCGCCGTAGCACTGGCGCAGCCGGTAGCCCGACGGCGCGCGGCGCGGCACGACCATCCGCAAGTCGGTAAAGCGCCGTGCGCGGGCGGGATCGAGCACCTCCCGCGTGGTCTCGGGACGGAACTGCCAGCGCAGCAGCCAGCAGGCGAACTTGCTTTGCCAACTCATCGGACGCACTCCGTAATCACAATGTGACGATGGTACGTGCGATCGTTCCCGCGCCGCTCGACAGGTGCCTCTACATCAAACGCCGGCACTCAGTTCGCCGGCATCACCTGGCCGCGGATCTCGCCGGCCGGATGCTCCTTCGTATGGACGTTGAAATACCACTTGCCGCCCATCAGGTCGGTGACCTGCGCGTCGGTGAGTTCCTTCGAGCCCTTGATCGGGCTCGCCAGCTCGTCCTTCGGAATCGGCACCTGCACGCCCGCGTTCTGGCCGACCGGCGCGGGCCCGTGGAAATGCGCGGCAGTGGCCGGCCCCGTGAGGTGTTCGTAAGTGACCTTCCACTGCAGCATGTGCGTGGCCGTGTCGTAGGTGGCCGCGACGTCGCCCGCGCCCTTGGTCGCCGTCGGCGGCACTTCGCTCGACGGCTGGAGATTGGCGGACAGGCGAACCGTTTCGGCGGCGGCGCTGCCGGCGGCCAGCACGCCCGCGAGTAACGCGACCTGGAGCAAACGCAGCTTGAGCATGGACTCTCCTTGTACGACGTTGTACGCCGCCCGAACGGGGGCGCCAGACAGGATGGTAGTCGATCGCCGCCGGTCCGGGCATCCACCGAACGGCCATGCAGCGAATCGCCGCACCGCGCACGGCCCGCCCTCTCGCGCGGCGCACGACGCGTCAGTCTGCGTCAACCTGGAATGGACCTTTGCAGCCCGATGCCTGAATCCACGCGCGGCCTTTCGCTACACTCCGTCTCACAGTTGCTTGTTTCCTTCGTCCGAAGGAGTCTGCGAGTATTCACGCGGCCACCCGGCCGCGTTTTTTTTGCGCGCGCCGCCGAAGCCGGTTCATCGCGTATCAAGCATGATGAAGCGATCGCACTGCCGGCGATCGCGCCGCTTCGCGTCACGCGCGATAGCCGGGATCGATGCGATCGACGATACGCTGCAGCGCATCGAACGCGTCCTGCCCCGCGCCATGCTTCGGGTCGAAATTCAGCGAATCGCGCACGCACGCTTCGAGCACGGGCGGCGCGATCGGCAGCGCGTCGCCGATCGCATGCGTGGCGACCTGCACCTCGCACGCGCGATTGAGCAGCCACATCAGCGAGAACGTCTGCGCGAGCGTCGCGCCGATCGTTACGGGCCCATGATTGCGCAACAGCAGTACGGGCCGGCCGCCGGCGCTCTCGACGATGCGCCGCCCTTCTTCGAGGTGCACGGTGATGCCCTCGAAGTCGTGATACGCGATCTTCCCGTACAGCTGCGCCGAATAGAAATTCGAGAACGACAGCCCGTCGCGCGAACAGCAGACGGCCATCGTCGGCGTGGTATGCACGTGCATCACGCAGTGCGCATCGGGCAGCGCCACATGGATCGCACTGTGGAACGTGAAGCCGGCCGGATTGATCGGCCAGTCGGAATGACCGATCACGCTGCCGTCGATGTCGATCTTCACGAGGTTCGACGCGCACACCTCGCGGTAATGGAGCCCGAACGGATTGATCAGGAAATGCCCGTCCTCGCCCGGCACGCGCAGCGAGATATGGTTGTAGATCAGCTCGGTCCAGCCGAGATGATCGAAGATGCGGTAAGCCGCCGCGAGTTGCACGCGCGCCTGCCATTCGGCTTCGGAGAAACGGGCGGGACGCGTGAACGGCTGGTTCGGGACACGTTGCATGGGGGAACTCCGGTTGCGGGTGTGCGCGGCACGCTTGGCGCGGGCCGCCCGGCGGCTCCGTCTTGCGCGCCATATTCGTTGCGCGCACAACCATATCACCTTTCCTCGCGCACCGGAAACGCGGGTTTAGCCGGAGCGCTTCCGTCCCCTTAAAGCTGGTCGTCGACCGGCAGCAGCATGAAGATGCCGGTCATCAGGTTGCGCAGCAGCCCCGCGTGCGGATCGACGTGATAGGTGGTCGGCCGGCCGTTGTCGATGCCCGTCCACTCGAGTTCGGGCGACCCGCCGCCCGCCGGCGTCACGAGGCTCACCCGGTAGCTGTCGTCCGGCTGCGTCACGCGCGCGAAGATCGCCGCGACCTGCTGTGCGAGCGCCGGGCTGTGGATCACGAGTGCCAGTTCGGTATTCAGGTGCGCGGAGCGCGGATCGAGATTCATCGAGCCGATCACGAGGATCTTCCGGTCGATCACGTACGCCTTCGCATGCAGGCTCGCCCGCGAGCGCGACCCGAACAGGCGCGCGCGCTGCCGGCCGGGCTGCGCCTTGAACTCGTACAGCTCGACGCCGTGCTGCAGCAGCGGCACGCGGTACGGCCCGTAGCCGGCCTGCACGGCAACCGCGTCGGTCGCGGCGAGCGAATTGGTCAGGATCGCGACGCGCACCCCGCGCGCGGTCGTGTCGCCGAGGATCTTCACGCCCGCGTCGTGCGGCACGAAGTATGGCGAGAACGCGAGGAATTCCTGCTGCGCACCGCGCGTGAGTTCGACCAGGCGCTGCATCGGCGGGCTCACGTATGCGTCGGTCGGCTGCGCGACCTTGTCGGGTGCATCGACCTTGAACTCGGCCGGCGCCCATACGAGCGCGAGCTCGTCGCGCGCGATCTGCTGCGCGAGCGGCGTCGCGTTCAGCGGCTTCGCGTTGTACGGATCGGCGTTCTGGCGCCAATGGCTGCGCAACTCGTCGCGCGTCGTGTCGAGGTCCTTCGGATCGAACGACTGGTGATTCAGCACGCGCAGCGGATAGCTGCTCGCACTCGACCAGTAGGTGTCGAAGCTCGCCGAGACGTCGTGCGTCACGGGGCCCGCGGCAAGCACGTCGAGATCGCGGAACTGCAGCGTCGGGCTCGCGTTGAAGTATTCGTCGCCGAGATTGCGGCCACCGACGATCGCGATCTGGTTGTCCGCGATCATCGCCTTGTTGTGCATCCGGCGCGTGAAGCTGTCGATGCGCGTGAAGAAGTCGGTCGTGCGCTCGACCATCCCTTGTTGCGACGCGCCGAACGGGTTGAACACGCGGATCTCGATGTTCGGGTGCGAGTTCAGCGCGGCCATGATGCGATCGATGTCGCGGAAATTCAGGTCGTCGACCAGCATCCGCACGCGCACGCCGCGATCGGCCGCATACAGCGCCGCGGCGAGCAGCAGCTTGCCGGTCGTGTCCTCGGTCGCGATGTAGTACTGCATGTCGAGCGTCTTCGTCGCGGCCCGTGCGAGCGCGATGCGCATCTGCAGCGCCTCGGCGCCTTCCGGCAGCAGCCGGAAGCCCGACTGGCCCGGATGCGCGGCCTCGGGCGCGGCCAGCGCGTCGCGCAGCGGCGTCGCGGTATCGGGCGGCAACGCATGGGAGACCGGGCGATCGAGCGTGGTGGCGGGCGGATGCGTCGCACACGCGGCGACGAGCGACAGCAGTACGCCGGCGGCCAGCGCGCGGGCCGGGCGGCATGCGGCGCGCCACGACAGCGCGGCCGATGCGCACCGGATCAAAGACGTGAACACGGAAACTTCCTCGACTGGCAGGACAAAGGCCCGCATGCGCCGCGGCGCGCGGCTCGCGCGCGGTTCCGGCCGATTCTAGTGGCCGCCCGATGAACCGGTCAATCGCGGGGGCGGCACCGACAGCACCGAACCACAGGTATGCGCCCGCCCGCCGCGCGTCGATGCCCCGCCGCGCCGGAAGCGCCCGCCGGACGGGCTGCTCATCGAAGCGGTCCGACCAATCTCAGGCCCCGTCGCCGCTGCGCTCGAAATGGCTGCGCACGTAGTCGATATGCGTCTGCATCGCGGTGCGTGCCTCCTCGGGCCGTTGCGCGCAGATCGCGTCGCACACGACGCGGTGCTGCAGCAACAGCAGCTCGGACGCCTGCTCGTCGTGCGTCGTCATGCCCGCCACGTTGATCGAGATGTGCTCGCGCAGCATCCCGATCACGCTCGTATGCAGGTGCAGGAACATCGTGTTGTGCGACGCGAGCGCGATCGCCTCGTGCAGCTTCGCGTCGGTCGCGGCTTCGACGGCCGCGGCGCCGGTCGCATGCGCCGTTTCGAGTTCGCGCAGCAGCGCACGGATCCGGCGCCGGTCGTTCGCGTCGGCGCGCAGCGCGGCGAAATACGCGGTCGCGCCTTCGAGCACGCGGCGGAACTCGAGGATGTCGTCGCGCAGCGCGGGGTGATCGGCGACCAGTTGGCCCCACGGCGACGCGATGCCAGCACGCAACTGGTCCGTCACGTAGACGCCCGCGCCGCGCCGGCTCTGCAGCAGCCCGCGCGCGACGAGCCGCTGGGTCGCCTCGCGCACGGTATTGCGCGCCACCCCGTACTGCTGCGCGAGCACGCGCTCGGCCGGCAGGCGTGCGCCGGCCGGCCAGGTGCCGTCGAGCAGCGCCGTCTCGATCTTGCGCATCACCACTTCGGTCCGGCCCCGTGCCGTCATCGCTGCCATCGTCGCGTCTCCCTGCGGAATGCGTGCCGCGCCGATTGGCCCAACCAATTTGAGCTGCGGCGCCGTCGCGGGAATTATGCAGCGAAATCGTCGTCCCGCATGCCGGGCCGTCGCCTCTGGAGCGAGACATGAACGAAAGGCTGTACCCCGCCGCCGCCGCCGCGCACGTCTATCTGTTTGCGACCTGCCTGGTCGACCTGTTCGTCCCCGAAGCCGGGCTCGACGCGGTCCGCCTGCTGGAACGCGAAGGCCTGACCGTCCACTATCCACGCGGCCAGAGCTGCTGCGGGCAGCCGGCCTACAGCAGCGGCAACCCGGACGAAGCCCGCCGCGTCGCGGCCGCGCAGCTCGACCTGTTCGCCGAACCGTGGCCCGTGATCGTGCCGTCCGGCTCGTGCGCGGGCATGATCCGCCACCATTGGCCGGCGCTGTTCGCCGACGATCCGGTCCACGGCCCGAAAGCCCGCGCGATCGCGGAGCGAACCTACGAACTCGCCGAATTCCTCGTCCATGTGCTCGACGTGCGGCTCGACGCGGCCACGGCCAGCGCCGGGGCCGACGAGCGCGTCGTGCTGCACACGTCGTGCGCGGCGCGGCGCGAGATGGGCACGCGCGGGCACGGCGTCGCGCTCGTCGACGCGCTGCCGGGCGTGACGCGCATCGAACACGAGCGCGAATCCGAATGCTGCGGCTTCGGCGGCACGTTCTCGCTGAAACATCCGGACATCTCAGGCGCGATGGTGCGCGACAAGGTCGCGTCGGCCTGCGCGACGGGCTGCGACCGGCTCGTGTCCGCCGACTGCGGCTGCCTGCTGAACATCGGCCACGCTGCGACCAAGGCCGGCGCGACGCTGCCGGTCGAGCATCTCGCCAGCTTCCTGTGGCGGCGCACGGCCGGCGCCGCGTCGCTGCGCGGAGACAAGCAATGAGCGCGCGCGACGCCATTCTCAAGCGGCTGCGCGCCGCCGCGCCGGGTGTCGCCGCCGAGGCCGCCCCCGCGCTCGACGCCCGCATCGACACGCATTACGACACGCGCCGCTCGCAGACCGGGTCCACACACGATCCGCACACGCTTGCCCGCACGATGCAGGCCGCGCTCACCGCGTCGCACGCGGACGTCTGGTGA
>NZ_JAAGPP010000374.1:0-1102 GCF_017104975.1 Burkholderia sp. Ac-20344 | reverse complement strand
CGTCGGACAGGAAATCCTCCAGCTCCTGCTCGAAGCGCACCCGCGGCGCACGATGGCCCGGGCGCTCGTTCAGCACCTTCTTGATCCGCGCGGCGAGCGGCACGTGCTTCAGCAGATGATCCGCGAACATCAGCTTGCGCTCCTGCGTGCCGAATTCCGCAAACACGCGCCCCGGCGGCGTGAGGAACACGTCCCCTTCCCGCACGTCCGCGAAACCGAGGTACTGCAGCACTTCGGCGATCGGGAACAGGTCGTCGACCTCGAGATGCAGCGAGCGCGCGATTTCCGGCATGTCCGCGCGGCCGTGGTATGGCGCCATCGCGAGCGTTTCGATCAGGCCGGCCATGAGGTTGGTCGACACCTGCGGCAGCCAGCTGCCGAGCTCCAGCCCCTTCTTCGTCGCCTCGCCGGTCTGGCGGGCCGTCATCTTCGCGTAGATATCGTCGACGAGCTTGCGGAACGCCGGGTCGAGACGGTTGCGCGGATGCTTGAACGGCACCTTGATCTCGGCGATCACGCGGCCCGGGTTCGACGACAGCACGAGGATCCGGTCGCACATGAACACGGCTTCCTCGATGTTGTGCGTGACGATCAGCACCGACTTGATCGGCATGCGGCCCTGCGTCCACAGGTCGAGCAGGTCGGTACGCAGCGTCTCGGCCGTCAGCACGTCGAGTGCCGAGAACGGCTCGTCCATCAGCAGGATCGTCGGATCGACGACGAGCGCGCGCGCAAAGCCTACACGCTGGCGCATGCCGCCCGACAGTTCGCGCGGGTATGCGTTCTCGAAGCCGTCGAGACCGATCAGGTCGATCGCGGCGAGCGCACGCTCGCGCCGCTCGCGCGCGCCGACGCCGAGCGCCTCGAGGCCGGCTTCCACGTTCTGCAGCACGGTGAGCCACGGGAACAGCGCGAAGGTCTGGAACACCATCGCAACGCCTTCGGCCGGGCCGCGCAGCGGCTGGCCGAGGTAGGTCACTTCACCGCCGGTCGGCTCGATCAGCCCGGCGATGATGCGCAGCAGCGTCGACTTGCCCGACCCGGAACGGCCGAGCAGGCCGACGATCTCGCCTTCGCGCAGCGACAGGTTCGCATCGTCGAG
>NZ_JAAGPP010000373.1:0-234 GCF_017104975.1 Burkholderia sp. Ac-20344 | reverse complement strand
AAGGTAGAGATGAAAGCAGAAAGAAAGGAAGACGTGATAGGAAAGTACAGTAGGAAAATCTGAGCGCAAACTATAACAACAGACGACAGTGCAGAATCGAAGGCAGAGTGATAAGAGAAAGAGATATATAGAAGTAGTCGGAATACGGAGGAGAAGTAGGGAGTAAACCGAAAGATAGATGTGCGTGGTAAAAGAAAACGAGTAACAGCTGAGAATACGTGTTTTTTTTTTTTA
>NZ_JAAGPP010000372.1:0-819 GCF_017104975.1 Burkholderia sp. Ac-20344 | reverse complement strand
GTGACGCCGCTGCGCCCCTTTTTTCTCAGGAGTCCGCATGAACCGAACCTTGCCTACCCTGTTTGCCGGCCTGCTGGTCGCGGCACTGTCGCCGGTCGCGCTCGGCGCGCTGCCAGCGTCGAGCGCGGCGGTCGCGACGGCCGGCGCCGTCCGTCCACCCGTGCCGCCGGCCGATCTCGCGGCGCGGTTGTCGAACGGCCTCGCGTTGCGCGTCGCCGTCGACAACAATCATGCCGCCGCGGCCGGCGTGCCGTGCGCCGATCTCGGCGCCGACGGCGCGGCCTGCGCGACCGGCCGCCTGATCCTGCAGAACCGCGGCCACCAGGCGATCGCCGACGGCGGCTGGAAGCTCTACCTGCACAGCATCCGCCGCCTGCTGCGGATCGACCGCCCCGGCTTCGCGCTGCGGCGGCTCACCGGCGACCTGTACGAACTGACGCCGCAACCGGGCTCGGTGCGGCTGGCGCCGGGCGAGCGCGTCGAGCTGCCGTTCGTCGCCGAATACTGGCTGCTGAGGTACAGCGACGTGATCCCGCGCCCGTACGTGGTCGTCGACGGCGCGCCGCCCGCCGTGCTCCGCTACAACGACACCGACGACGAGCTCCGCTACGTCGAATCGCTGCCGGCCGACGCGCAGAACAACTCGACCGGCAATGCGCCGCCCGTGGCCGCACGGCCCGACGCGAGCCGCGCGCTGCCGAGCGTGAAGCGCGAGCAGCCGCGCCCGCGACAGCTCCGCGGCAACCACAGCGTATCGTGCGTGTACCCGCACGTCTACCAGCACGCCTCGCCCGTGCACAGCTCTCAGCGCGACGCGCA
>NZ_JAAGPP010000371.1:0-1127 GCF_017104975.1 Burkholderia sp. Ac-20344 | reverse complement strand
ACCTTGTCGTCGGCTTCGGCCGCCTTGATCAGCGAGCGGATCGCGGTCGGCGCGGTGTAGAACACGGTGACCTTGTGGTCGCCGATCATCTTCCAGAAGCGGCCGGCGTCCGGGTAGGTCGGCACGCCTTCGAACACGACCTGCGTGCCGCCGCAGGCGAGCGGGCCGTACGTGATGTACGTGTGGCCCGTGACCCAGCCGATGTCGGCCGTGCACCAGAACACGTCGGTGGGCTTCCAGTCGAAGGTCCACTTCATCGTCTGCGCGGCCCACAGCAGGTAGCCGCCGGTGCTGTGCTGCACGCCCTTCGGCTTGCCGGTCGAGCCCGACGTATACAGGATGAACAGCGGATGCTCGGCGCCGACCCATTCCGGTTCGCACTGGTCGGATTCGCCGGCGGTCACCTCGTGCATCCACAGGTCGCGGCCGGCGTGCCAGTCGATCTTGCCGCCGGTGCGGCGATAGACGATCACGCTCTTCACGGCCTCGCAGCCGCCCATCGCGATCGCTTCGTCCGCGATGCTCTTCAGCGGCAGCGTCTTGCCGCCGCGCGCCTGCTCGTCGGCGGTGACGAGCGCCGTCGCGCCGACGTCGACGAGCCGCTCGTTCAGCGACTTCGCGGAGAAGCCGCCGAACACGACCGAGTGCGTCGCGCCGATGCGTGCGCAGGCCTGCATCGCGACGATGCCTTCGATCGACATCGGGATATAGATGACGACGCGGTCGCCCTTGCCGATCCCGCGCTTTTTCAGCGCATTCGCGAAACGCGACACGCGCGCGAGGAGATCCGCATAGGTGACGCGCGTGACGGTGCCGTCATCGGCTTCGAAGATCACCGCGACGCGCTCGCCGTTGCCGGCTTCGACGTGACGGTCGAGGCAGTTGTACGACGCGTTCAGCTCGCCGTCGTCGAACCATGTGTAGAACGGCGCGTCGGACTCGTCGAGCACTTTCGTGAACGGCTTGTGCCACGCAAGGCCCTCGCGCGCGAGGCGCGCCCAGAAGCCTTCGTAATCGTTCTCGGCCTCGGCGGCGAGCGCACGATAGGCCGGCATGCCGGAAATGGTCGCCGCCTGTTCGAGCGCCGCGGGCGGCGCAAACTGACGGGTTTCGTGAAGAACCGATTC
>NZ_JAAGPP010000370.1:0-1161 GCF_017104975.1 Burkholderia sp. Ac-20344 | reverse complement strand
ACGATCTTGCGCAACTGCATGTGCATGCTCTCGATGGCGTTGGTCGTATATACGATTCGACGCACCTCGGGCGGATAGGCGAAGAAGGGAATCACCTGTTCCCATTGGCGCTGCCACATGGCCGCGACGGTAGGGAATTTGCGACCCCACTCGCTCTGTGCAAAGGCATCCAGCGCCGCTGCCGCTGCGTCGGCCGTGGCGGCCTGGTAGATCGGCTTGATCGCGGCAGCCAGCGGCTTGCGGTCCTTCCAACTCGCCAGATTCAGCGAATTGCGGATCAGATGCACGATGCAGGTCTGGATTTGGGCGGCCGGATAGACCGCCTCGATCGCCTCCGGGAAGCCGCGCAAACCGTCGACCACCGCGATCAGGATGTCGTGCAAGCCGCGGTTCTTCAGTTCGTTGAAGACCTTCAGCCAGAACTTGGCGCCCTCGGTTTGCTCGATCCACAAACCCAGCACTTCCTTGCGGCCGTCGGCACGGATGCCCAGCGCCAGATAGACCGCCTTGTTCTTGACCGTGCCTTCGTCGCGGATCTTCAGCCGCAGCGCGTCAAAGTACACGATCGGATACATCGCTTCGAGCGGGCGTTGCTGCCACTGTTCGACGTCGGCCAGCACCTCGTCGGTGACCGTCGAAATCAGGTCGGGCGACACCTGCAGCCCGTACAGTTCCAGCAGATGGCCCTGAATCTCGCGCACGCTCATACCGCGCGCATACATGCTGATGACGTGGTCGTCGAAGCCCGGCAGCCGGCGTTGATACTTGCCGACCAATTGCGGCTCGAACGTCGCTTGCCGATCGCGCGGAATATCCAGCCTCAGCTCGCCGTTGGGCGTCAGGACCGTCTTGGAGCTGGTGCCGTTGCGGTGGTTGCCGGCCTTGCCTTGCTCGGTCTCGGCTTCCAGATGGTGGCTCAACTCGGCCGCGAGCATGCGTTCGGCCAGTTGCTTCTTGAGCTGGCCGGCCAAGCCCGATTCGCCCAGGATCGACTCGGCATCCTTGCTCTGCACCTGGGCCAGCAGTTGATCGATCAGTTCATCGGGGAACAGCTTCGGCGTCTTCGGGTTCTTGCTCTTCTTGGTCACGGTTGCATCGGTCATAGGACGTTATTTCCGTTATCGTCTCATGACCTCGGCACACTAAAAATCTGACAGGCTC
>NZ_JAAGPP010000369.1:0-1166 GCF_017104975.1 Burkholderia sp. Ac-20344 | reverse complement strand
CGCTCGACCGCGAGCGCGACGCCCATCCCGCCGCCGATGCACAGCGACGCCAGCCCGCGCTTCGCATCGCGCTTGGCCATCTCGTGCAGCAGCGTCACCAGGATCCGGCAGCCCGACGCGCCGATCGGGTGGCCGATCGCGATCGCCCCACCGTTCACGTTCACCTTCGACGTGTCCCAGCCCATCTGCTTGTGCACCGCCAGCGCCTGCGCCGCGAATGCCTCGTTGATCTCCATCAGGTCCAGGTCGCCCGGCGTCCAGCCCGCGCGCTCCAGGCACCGGCGCGATGCCGGCACCGGGCCCATGCCCATCACGCTCGGATCCACGCCCGCGTTCGCGTACGCCTTGATCCGCGCCAGCGGCGTCAGGCCCAGCGCCGCCGCCTTCTGCGCCGACATCACCAGCACCGCCGCCGCGCCGTCGTTCAGCCCCGACGCGTTCGCCGCCGTCACCGAGCCGTCCTTCGAGAACGCCGGCTTCAGCCCGGCCAGCGATTCCGCCGTCACGCCGTGACGCACGAATTCGTCGGTCGCAAACTGCAGCGGCTCGCCCTTGCGTTGCGGAATCGCCACCGGCACGATCTCGTCGTTGAAGCGCCCGGCCTTCTGCGCGGCTTCCGCCTTGTTCTGCGACAGCGCCGCGAACGCGTCCTGCTCTTCGCGCGTGATCCCGTATTCCTTCGCGACGTTCTCCGCCGTGATGCCCATGTGGTACTGGTTGTACACGTCCCACAGGCCGTCGACGATCATCGTGTCGACCAGCTTCGCGTCCCCCATCCGGAACCCGTCGCGCGAGCCCGGCAGCACGTGCGGCGACGCGCTCATGTTCTCCTGGCCGCCCGCGATCACGATCTCCGCGTCGCCCGCGACGATCGCGTTCGCGGCCAGCATCACGGCCTTCAGGCCCGAGCCGCATACCTTGTTGATCGTCATCCCCGGCACTGCGCTCGGCAGCCCGGCCTTGATCAGCGACTGCCGCGCCGGGTTCTGCCCGGAACCGGCCGTCAGCACCTGGCCCATGATCACTTCGCTGACCTGCTCGGGCTTCACGCCCGCACGCTCCAGCACCGCGCGGATCACCGTCGCGCCCAGCTCGGGCGCCGCAATCTTCGCAAGCGAACCGCCGAATTTGCCGACCGCGGTCCGCGCGGCCGATACGATCACTAC
>NZ_JAAGPP010000368.1:0-1186 GCF_017104975.1 Burkholderia sp. Ac-20344 | reverse complement strand
GTCTCCTTATATCTTCAATTTGCTTCAAACTTCAGTTGTAGTCCGCCGTCAGGCGGGCTGCTTTACCGGTTGGCGGCCGTGGTACAGCTTGTGTCTCCTGCGAGCCATCAAGCTCGAACACCAGCTCAAGGCGTGTCACGGCTGCCTCGTTTAACGCCATCCCGAATGGTTGATTGATCTCATTTCGCATCTATAAGGCTGGGAGCCGATGAACATGAGCCAACCGGTTTTCGTAGGTATCGATGTCGCCAAGGACAGCGTCGAGGTGTGCTGCTCGGACGCCTCGACTCACTCGTTTGAGAACACCGAAGCCGGGCAAGCAAAGTTGCAGCGCTGGTTGCGGCGCAAATCCGTTGCGTTGGTCATACTTGAAGCCACGGGCGGCTACGAGCGGGCCTGCGCGGTGGCGCTGGCCGGCGCGGGTTTGCCCGTTTCGGTCATCAACCCGCGCCAGGCCCGTGATTTCGCGCGAGCCATGGGGCGGCTGGCCAAGACCGACCGCCTTGACGCGCGCGCACTGGCCGAATTCGCCGCCGTATTGCATGCGCAAGGTCATCAGCCACGGCCGCTGGCCAGCGAGGAACAACGGGAGCTCGTCGCACTCGTCACCCGCCGTCGGCAGTTGGTCGCCATGCTGGTTTCCGAGCGGCAGCGACTGGCCGTGGCCCATGAGCGCGCCCGCGCAAGCATCGAAGCCATGATCGAGGCACTGCTCAGTCAGTTGGCCGACATCGATAACGACGTCCAGCATGTTCTTCAGGAGCGCTACGCCGACCTGTCGGCTTTGCTGCAATCGGTCAAGGGCGTCGGCCCGACTACCGCCAGCACGCTCATCGCGGAGTTGCCCGAACTCGGACACCTCACGCGCAAGCAGATCACCAGTCTGGCTGGACTTGCGCCAATCAATCGCGATTCGGGCACCTTGCGCGGACAGCGTCATATCTTCGGCGGCCGCGCCAGCGTGCGACGCGTACTCTACGTCGCCGCACTGGTCGCCACGCGCTTCAATCCGCTTATCCGTGCCTGCTACCTGAGACTGGTCGCTGCCGGCAAACCCAAAAAGGTCGCTCTCGTCGCATGCATGCGCAAGCTGCTCATCACGCTCAACGCCATCGCTCGAACGGGACAGCGCTGGCAAGCGGATTTCAACTGCGCATGACATGTTCGGTCTCAAGATGGTTGCTGG
>NZ_JAAGPP010000367.1:0-1194 GCF_017104975.1 Burkholderia sp. Ac-20344 | reverse complement strand
TGTTTGTGGGAGCGATCGGTGCCGGGGTGGGGAATGTGGTGAAGACGTACGGGACGTGGCGGAATCAGTACGCGACGGGGATGGCGGAGCGGGTGGCGGGCGGGAGGTTGGCGACGCGGGCAGATTTCGCATTGCGGGTGGTGGGAGTGGTGGCTGCTGCGGTGTCGGGGGTGGTGGCGGTGATGGATTTTGTCGACTCTGCTGAAAGCGCACGTCAAGAAAAATGGGGTTTGAGATATCTCCAATGGCTTTCGGGGGGAGTGGGTGCTCTTGCTGCAGGATTTGCAGGTTGGGCCGCATTTGCTGCGGCTGGCGGCGGCACGATGTTTCTCGGTGTGAGTTTGACCGCGTGGGGATTGATTCTCGCAGTTGTACTGGTGGCGATAGGCTGGGCAATCGATCATGTAAAAGGCAACACTTTTTCACAATGGCTTGAGAAAACCTATTGGGGCACCCTGCCAGTCTCGACCCGTTACGGAGAGTCCAAAGTCGAGCAGGCAGATTTCAACAAAGCAATGGCGGGGGCGTGATGTTTACGACGAGCAAGAAGCAGCGCCTACTCACCGAACAGGATCGTGAGTGGCACCTGTCCATCAAGCAACGTGCCGCTGATCCGCATGCCTCGATGAGGGTGATTCGGATGAATTCGACGTATCTAGAATTGGTTGATGGATATTACGCTAATCGTGGGTTGATGTCGATTATAGGGGGCGGTGCTGTCCTCCTGTTTTTGTGGATGATTTTGTCTAGTTGGTATTCGATGGTGCATGATTTTTTTGGGGGTGATGGATCGGCTTCAAATGATTGGTCGGAAAGAATATTTTATGAAATTATTTCTGATATCACATTGATAATATTCTCTTTTATTTTTGTTGCCTTCTATAGATGGGCGGGTGAGTGGTTTCGCTACACACATTATCCGATTCGTCTTAACCGTCGAACCAGGATGGTGTACGTTTTTCGCGGTGACGGCACAGTACTAAAGGCGTCATGGGACGACGTGTACTTCGCGTTGCGTGTGAACGCGCAGGCCGCCGGCATTCGCACGTTTGGCATATGCGGGCTGGTGCTGAAAGACCCCAAGACAGTCGAAGAGATGTTTGTGTTCGGCTATGCGTCGAGCAGCAAGGAAAACTGCCTTCGCCACTGGGAATTCATCCGCCGCTACATGGAAGAAGGGCCGCGCGCCGTACT
>NZ_JAAGPP010000366.1:0-1232 GCF_017104975.1 Burkholderia sp. Ac-20344 | reverse complement strand
GCCCATCAGCACGAAAATTTCGCCTTCCTGCACATCGAAGGAGACGTTGTGCACGCCGACGACCTGGCCGGTGCGCTTCAGCACCTCGTCCTTCGTCGCGCCGGCGGCGAGCATGTCGAGCGCCTGCTGCGGGTTACTTCCAAACACCTTGCACAGACCTTCGACCACGACCTTGGGGGCATCCATCGAAACCTTCTCCTCGTGTAGCGGGGACTCGCGCTTGTCTTAGCGTGCCTACATAGTTGCCAGAAAAAACCCCGACCTGCCGACGAATTACGACAAACGCTTGCGCAAATACGACACAGCCTCCCGCCCCGCCTGGCGGGCCGCGCCGCGCGGCGGCACCCGATTGCGGCGGCGCAATACGCGCTCGGCCAGCACCGGCGGGCGTCACGCGCCGGACTTGTGCGCAGCAGCGCGGCGCATATCGCGTCACGTCCTGCGCAAATTCGCATCGGGCCCGCGTCGCTTTACGACAATTTCACGTCCGATGGCGCGCCGATCTGTTCAGACGAAAGCCCGCACGGTAGTCACCCGTAAAAAGCATGACCGTGCAAAAAGCCGCACGACGACACCGGACGGTGCACGCCGCGATACCGCGCCAACCCGGAAAATCCGCGACGGCCGCTGTGATACATTCCCCGCAAACACGCTGAGCACGACGTTGCCGCGGGGCTTTCGCACGAAGGTCACCCGCTCGACGCGTGCCTGCCGGTTCGCCTGCCGGCCGTGCTGAAACCGCCTCGATCCGGTGCCAACCGCGATCGATGGACGATAACGATACAGAGAGGGAGCAAGGCGTTGAACTGGGCATTCGCCGTAATCGGCTTCATCGTGGGCGGCATCGCCGCATTGATCGGGGATTTCTCGGCCGCGAACGGTTCGCTGCTCGGCGCCGCCGCCGGGTTCTGTATCGGCCACGCGCTGCAGCAACGCAAGCTCAAGGGGAAGCACGCGGCACCGGACGCGTTCGCGATGTCCGCGACGCCTCCAACCGCACCGTTGCCGCTTGCCGACCGCGTCGCGCGCCTCGAAGCGACCGTCGAGACGCTGACGCGTGAAGTCGCGTCGCTGCGCGGCCAGCTGGCCGGCGCGAAGGTTGGCTCGGCCACGATCGGCGCGACCGGGCACACGCCCGCCGGCACCGCATCTGTATCCGCAACCCCATCCGCCCCCGTCCCGCCTTCGGCCGCCCTGCCGCCGCGCCCGCCTGCCCAGCCGGCCGCCGCCCG
>NZ_JAAGPP010000365.1:0-1242 GCF_017104975.1 Burkholderia sp. Ac-20344 | reverse complement strand
GGGGGGGTGCCCCTATGTGTTTCGTCAAGCGTTAGGGGCTGACCTGGGTTGGTAAATGGTGCCGTCGCGCAGCATGGCGAACAGGACGTCGCATCGTCGCCGTGCCAGCGCGATGAGCGCTTGGTTGTGGCGCTTGCCCTGCTGGATCTTGCGCGCGTAGTAAGCCCGCGAGACAGGATCTCGCAAGGCGGCGAAGGCGGATAGGAACAAGGCGCGCTTGAGCACTTTGTTGCCGCGTCTGGATGGATGCTCGCCACGGATGGATGAGCCCGAGCGCCGGGTGACCGGGGCAAGACCGGCGTAGGCCGCCAAGTGGGCGGCCGAAGCGAACGCTTTATGGGCGACCTCGGTCAGGAGTCTGGCGGCGGTCCTGACGCCGACTCCCGGCATGCTGGTCAGGACCGGCCAAAGAGGGTGAGCAAGCACCAGCCGCTCCACTTCGGCAGCGACCTCGTCGCGTTGCTTGCGCAAGGCTGCAAGCTGCTGGGCTAAACGGGGCATGACGATGGTGGCGGCCTGCGTGCCGGGCACGGTCACGGCTTGTTCGCGCAGTGCCTGAACGATCTCGGCCGCCAAGCCTTTACCCATGCGAGGAGCGAGCTTGGTCAGGCGATTGGCGAGCGTCTTCTCGCTGGTGCCGGCAAGTGCGGCGGGCGACGGATAGCGCTCAAGCAGATCGAGCACCGCAGGATGGTCAAGACGCGGTCCGAGGACTCGCTCGAGCGCCGGATGGATCTGAGTAAGCAAGCCGCGAATGCGGTTGCTGGTTTGAGTGACCTGGGCGGCGAGATCATCATCGAAGCCGCACAGCATGGTGAGTTCGGCGAGCTGCTCGTCGGCCAATCGGAGCGAGCGCAGCGTGTGCGGCATCGAGCGAGCGGCTTCGGCAATGATCGCGGCGTCGCGAGCATCGGTCTTGGCTTCGCCGGCGTGCAGGTCAGCGATGCGGCGCATAGCCAGTCCCGGCAGATAGGCGACGAGTACCCCTTCGGCGCGAGCGACGGCTACAGGAAGTGCACCGATGGTGGACGGCTGATCGACGACGAACAACAGTCGACCGTGAGTCTTGAGTTCGGCGATGAGGGCACGCAGCTTGATCTCGTCGTTGGGTAGCGCCTTGTTGTACAGGCGCTTGCCGTTCCGATCGAGCGCGACGGCATGATGCTGGCCTTTACCGACATCGACGCCGACGAAGACATCGACGGCGCCATGTTGTTGAGTGTCTTGCATCGAAGTATGAGC
>NZ_JAAGPP010000364.1:0-1080 GCF_017104975.1 Burkholderia sp. Ac-20344 | reverse complement strand
AGACGCTCGCGGCGCGTCATGCGACGCGCGTGCTGCGCGATGCGTGGCGGATGGCCAGCTTCAGTTCGCTGACCGCGTCGATGGCGCGCGAGGAGGCGGGCGTCGCGGCCGTGCCCGATGACGAACTGCGGCCCGATCACGATGCGCTCGCCGCGGTGGCGCCGGATGGCGAGTGGCTATGGGCCGATGCGGTCGCGCCCGAACCGCCGGACGACGACATCCTCGTGTTCCCGCGCGGTGCGGCGGCCGGCGAGTGCCTGCACCGCCTGTTCGAACTCAGCCGCTTCACGGAGCCCGAGTCGTGGCCCAGGGCCGCGCTCGGCGCACTGCATGACCGGCCGGTCGAGGCCGAGCCCGAACTCGCGACGCGCCTGCCTGCGATGATGGTGCAGCTGGTCGACGATGTCGTGCGCACCGAACTCGTGCCGGGCATGCGGCTCGCCGATCTCGATCCCGCGAAACGGCTCGACGAAATGGGTTTCCTGTTCCCGGCGCCGTCGCTCGACCTGATGGCGCTGCGCCGGCTGCTGGTCGCGCACGGCTACCCGGACGTTGCACTGGAGGCGGGCATGCTCGCCGGTTTCATCAAGGGTTTCATCGACATGATCGTCGAACACGACGGCCGCCTCTGGATCGTCGACTGGAAGTCGAACCATCTCGGCACGACGCCGGACGCCTACGGCCCGCGCGCGCTCGACGTCGCGATGGCCGATCACGCGTATCACCTGCAGGCGCTGCTCTACACGGTCGCACTGCATCGCTACCTGCGCGGGCGGCTGCCCGATTACGACTACGACACGCATATCGCAGGCTACCTGTACCTGTTCGTGCGCGGGGTGCGGCCCGACTGGCGCAGCGGCGGCGAGCCGGCCGGCGTGCATGCGCGGCGGCCCGCGCGCGCGCTCGTCGACGCACTCGACCGAATGATGGAAGGGGGCCGCGCATGAACATGAACGCGCAGGACGATACGCTCGAATTCACCGGCGGCCTCGTCGCGCGGTTGCCCGAACCCGCCGATTTCGGCATCGCGCTCGCGGAAGGTTTCGCACGCCGCATCGGCGATCTCTCTCGCCGCGCCGA
>NZ_JAAGPP010000033.1:0-61609 GCF_017104975.1 Burkholderia sp. Ac-20344 | reverse complement strand
ATCGGGCAGCGCTGCACGGCCGGCTTCCGTCGGCCGGTAGCGCACCTCCGGCGCGAGCAGCCGCCCCCAGCGCCCGGCATCGCGCAGCGCCTGCGGCAGCGCCGGCAGCGCGACCTCGCCACGCCCGCGCTGATAGTAGTCGGCGGCGAACGACACGAGCGCGAGCCAGTCCGGCGACAACGGCGGCAGGTCGGTGCAGATCGCGTCGATCGCGCGCAGCCGGGACGGCGGCACGTCGGTGTGAGTCGTCACTTCGCAGACGAGCCCGACGGCCTGCCGCTTGCCGAACGGCACCTGCACGAGCGTGCCGGGCGCGGGCGCCGGTTGCGCGTCGCAGCGGTAGTCGAACAGCGTGGCGAGCGGATGGTCGAGCGCGACGCGCAGATAGGTGCCGCTCATCCCCGCGTTCCGGCGGCGGCACGCGCCGCATGGGCATGGACGGCCGGAATCCGCGCCCTCATCGGGGCAGCAAACTTAAAGTAAAACTTCAGATTCGGCGCTAAGTTTTGGATTCGCATTAGGAATCGCCGTATACCCTGCCCAGCCTGTGGATAACTTTGTTGAGAACTCGCCGCTCGACGGCCGCAACGCGCGCAGGGCCGCGCTTTCCGCTGATTTACACCACTTGTCGCAGTGCCCCGCGGAGCCTTATTCCATAAGGCTGCTATTCAAATTACCGAACCATAGCGAGACAAATTGACCGATACAGGGCTCTACCGCGCTGCAACGAGGAAAATGTGTATAAGTCAAGTCTTGACAAGCACTGAATCGGCAACCGGTGCGGGGTTGCGCCCTGTTTAGTGCCGGTAACGAAACGCTGTCACGCCGCAGTGCAGCATGACAGCGCTTGCGTTCAGCCGGCGGCTCCGCTACGGATCGCGCGGCTATGGCGATGCACCTCGTCGACGAGTTCGGCGACGTGATCGGGCGACGTGAATTGCGAAATGCCGTGCCCGAGGTTGAAGACATGGCCCGGATGGTTGCCGTAGCTGTCGAGCACCGCGCGCGCCTGTTCGCGCACCGCCGCGGGCGGCGCAAACAGGATCGTCGGGTCGAGGTTGCCCTGCAGCGCGACCCGCCCTGCGACGCGCTCGCGGGCGGCGCCGAGGTTGACCGTCCAGTCGAGCCCGACCGCGTCGACGCCGGTCGCCGCGATCTCCTCGAGCCACAGCCCGCCGCCCTTCGTGAACGTGATCACCGGCACGCGCTCGCCGTCGTGCTCGCGCTTGAGCTGCGAGACCACGCGGCGGATGTAGTCCAGCGAGAAGCGCTGGTACGCGCCGTCCGCCAGCGCGCCGCCCCACGTATCGAAGATCATCACGGCCTGGGCGCCCGCTTCGATCTGTGCGTTCAGGTACGCGGCCACCGCCTGCGCGTTCACGTCGAGGATCCGGTGCATCAGGTCGGGGCGCGAATACGCCATCGACTTCACCGTGCGGAAATCGTCCGACCCACCGCCTTCGACCATGTAGCACGCGAGCGTCCACGGGCTGCCCGAAAAGCCGATCAGCGGCACGCGCTGGCGGCCCTGGCCGTCGGTGAGCGCACGGCGGATCTCGCGCACGGCGCCCGTCACGTAGCCGAGCGTTTCCTCGATGTCCGGCACCGCGAGCTTCGCGACGTCGGCCTCGGTACGCACCGGATGCGCGAACTTCGGCCCTTCGCCGACCTGGAAGTCGAGGCCGAGCCCCATCGCGTCCGGAATCGTCAGGATGTCCGAGAACAGGATCGCGGCGTCGAGCGGGAAGCGCTCGAGCGGCTGCAGCGTCACCTCGGTCGCGTAGTCGGGATTCTTCGCGAGACCGAGGAAGCTGCCGGCGCGCGCACGCGTCGCGTTGTATTCGGGCAGGTAGCGGCCGGCCTGGCGCATCAGCCAGATCGGCGTGTAGTCGGTCGGCTCGCGCAGAAGCGCACGCAGGAAGGTGTCGTTGAGCAGGGTATGGGCCACGGTAGGAGCGACGATGCGAAGGCAAAGCGGCATTTTACCGGACAGCCGCCACGAGGCTGCGTATGCCGACGCGATGGCGGCCATATGACGCGCGCGATGGCTCCGTTATGATCGGACGCTCATATCGAACGAAACGAAGGAGGAGACCGATGAAGACATTCGCCACGCTCGCCATGGCCGCATGGCTTTGCTGCGCCGCCGCGCATGCGCAGACCGGTGCAGCCGCAGCAGCCACCGCACCGGGCGCCGGCTCGCGGCTCGACGACGTGCTCGCGCGCGGCACGCTGCGCGTCTGTACGACAGGCGACTACAAGCCGTATTCGTACTACCGTGCGGACGGCCATTTCGAGGGCATCGACATCGACATGGCCGAAGCGCTCGCAAAGTCGCTCGGCGTGAAGACCGACTACGTGAAGACGAGCTGGCCGAACCTGACCGGCGACTTCGTCGCGAAATGCGACATCGCGGTGGGCGGCGTCTCGACGACGCTCGAGCGCCAGAAGCGCGTGTTCTTCACGCAGCCGTACGTCGTGGACGGCAAGACGCCGATCGTGCGCTGCGCGGACGCCGACAAATACCAGACCATCGCGCAGATCGACCGGCCGGAAACGCGCGTGATCGTGAACCCGGGCGGCACCAACGAGCGTTTCGCGAAGCAGTATTTCACGCACGCGAACCTCACGGTCTATCCGGACAACGTAACGATCTTCAAGCAGATCCTCGCGGGCAAGGCGGACGTGATGGTGACGGATGCGTCCGAGACGCAACTGCAGCAAAAGCTGAATCCGGGCCTGTGCTCGGTGCATCCGGACAAGCCGTTCCAGTTCGGCGAGAAGGCGTACATGGTGCCGCGCGGCGACGTTGCGTTCCAGCAGTATGTCGACCAGTGGCTGCATCTCGCGCTGTCGACCGGCGAATACCAGGCAATTTCGGACAAATGGCTGAAGTAAGCGGGCTCGCGCGCGGCGGCCGATAGCGGGCACCGACCTCGCGGCCACGCCCGCGAAAGTTGCGGCGCGGCGGCGGCCGACGCGCCGCCGTTACACTTCGACGCAACGTGCCGGCGCCGGCAAAATCGGCCCGAAGCCCCGAAATTGGCCGAACGGCCAACTTCCGCGCATGCCAATCACGTTTCAAAATCTTTCTGACGAATGAATCGACATACGCGGTATTGGCCGAACCGCGCATTTTCTCGCGTGCAAATCGGCGGTTCGTCGAGCCTGATACGCATGAAAAACGCATCATGCGCATGCGCTGAAAACGTTGCGGAAAATATGGGTAAAAATGACCTTTCCCGCCCCCTCAAAAACAGCAAAAAATCCCGGAAAGCCTTATCTGGCGGGCGTTACAACCTGAAACACTTTGTTACCGCGAGGGGTCATTAATTCGCCCACAATGGCCTCAACGGTTTCAACACGGATGCGGTCTCGTGTGCCAAGTGTGAGCGGACGCGAAGCGCTGCGAGCCAGTCGGTCACGTACCGAAGCCCTTCCGAGGGGCATCCCTGTTGGAGTCGTTTCCGGCCCCCCGCCGGACTCGGTTTCATCTTTGGTCTCCTCGCGCTAACCCCGTAGCGTGTGGTTTTTAGCGGGCTAATAAGCCCGCTTTTTTTCGTCCATCGAAAACGCAACGGCCCGCAGGCCGCCGCGTTTTTCCCGCCTTCATGCCGCGCTACGCGGTCTTCTGCACGTCGAGCTTTAGCTCCTCGATCATCCGGTCGCGCATCACGAACTTCTGTACCTTGCCCGTCACCGTCATCGGCAGCTCGTCGACGAAGCGAATGTAGCGCGGAATCTTGTAGTGCGCGATCTGCCCGGAGCAGAACGCACGCACGTCGTCCTCGGTCATCTGCTCGTCCGCGCGCAGCACGATCCACGCGCACAGCTCCTCGCCGTACTTCGCATCGGGCACGCCGAATACCTGTGCGCTCTGGATCTTCGGATGCCGAAACAGGAATTCCTCGATCTCGCGCGGATAGACGTTCTCGCCACCGCGAATCACCATGTCCTTCAGCCGGCCGACGATGTTGCAGTAGCCGTCCGCATCGAGCGTCGCGAGGTCGCCCGTATGCATCCAGCCGTCCACCAGCACCTCGCGCGTCTTCGCGTCGTCGTCCCAGTAGCCGAGCATCACCGAATACCCCTTCGTGCACAGCTCGCCCGTTGCGCCGACCGGCACGATGCCGCCGCTCGGATCGACGACCTTCACTTCCAGATGCGGCTGGATGCGCCCGACCGTCGTCGTGCGCTTCTCGAGCGGATCGTCGGTCGAGCTCTGGAACGACACGGGGCTCGTCTCCGTCATCCCATACGCGATCGTGATCTCCGACAGGTGCATCTGCGACACCACGCGCTTCATCGTCTCGATCGGGCACGGCGAGCCGGCCATGATCCCGGTGCGCAGCGTCGACAGGTCGAATTTCGGGAACTCGGGATGATCGAGCTCCGCGATGAACATCGTCGGCACGCCATGTAGCGCGGTGCAGCGCTCGTCGGCCACAGCCGCGAGCGTCGCGACCGGGTCGAACGCCTCGCCGGGGAACACCATCGCCGCGCCCTTCGATATGCACGCGAGCACGGCCAGCACCATCCCGAAGCAGTGATACAGCGGCACCGGGATGCACAGCGCGTCCTGCTCGCTGAACCGCATCGCCATCGCGATGAAGCGCGCGTTGTTGACGACGTTGCTGTGCGTGAGCGTCGCGCCCTTCGGGCTGCCGGTCGTGCCGCTCGTGAACTGGATGTTGATCGGATCGGTGGCCGCGAGCGTCGCGCCGATCGCATCGAGCCGCGCGACGTCGAGCGTATCGCGGCCGCGCGCCATCACGTCCGCGAAGCGGAACATGCCGGCCGGCGCGACGTCGCCCATCGACACGACCGTGCGCAGGCTCGGCACGCGCGCCGCGTGCAGGTCGCCCGGCGTCGCGGTCGCGAGCTCCGGTGCAATGGTCTGCAGCATCTCGACGTACGCGGACGTCTTGAAGCGCTCGGCGGCGATCACGGCCTTGCAGCCGACCTTGTTCAGCGCGTATTCGAGTTCCGCGAGCCGGTAGGCCGGATTGATGTTGACGAGCACCGCGCCGATCCGCGCGGTCGCGAACTGCGTGAGCAGCCATTCGCTGCGGTTCGGCGACCAGATGCCGACGCGCTCGCCCTTCACGATGCCCAGCGCGGCGAGACCGGCCGCGAGCACGTCGACTTCGTTCGCGAACTCGCGCCAGGTCCAGCGCACCTGCTGCTCGCGGAACACGACGGCCGGGCGATCGGGAAAGCGTCCGGCCGTGTCGTGCAGGAACCGGCCGATCGTCGCTTCGGAGAGCGGCACGTCGGTCGTGCCGCGCACGTACGACAATCCGTTTTCGGGCGCGATCAGCGCCCCCACGTCAAGGTCTGCTGCCATCGATGTCTCCGTCCGTTTTTGTCTGATCGGCCCGGCACGCGGCTCACGCGCGCCTGCTCCGCCGCGATCGCGGCGGACCGCCTCTGCCTGCATGATGCCGCGTGCCGCTGACGACACTCTGACATCAAATCACGGCGGACGGACGAAATAGCACGACCGGACGATACGATCCGGCCCGCAAAAAAACCAGACGAAAACGACGGTTGAAAAAAAAGCAGCCCGAAGGCTGCTTTCTTTCGCGGGATACGCGGCGCGGCTCAGTGCCGGCTGCGAATCTTCGCCAGACGCTGGATCGCCTCGAGCTGCGCCATCGCGGTCGCGAGCTCGGATTGCGCCTTTGCGAGGTCGAGGTCCGACTTCGCGTTCTGCAGCGTTTCCTCGGCACGCTTGCGCGCTTCCTCGGCTTTCGCCGCGTCGAGGTCCTTGCCGCGGATCGCGGTATCGGCGAGCACCGTCACGGCGCCCGGCTGCACTTCGAGAATGCCGCCCGCGACGAACACGAATTCGTCGTTGCCGCCCTCGACTTCGATGCGCACCGCACCCGGACGAATCCGCGTGATCAGCGGCGTGTGACCCGGCAGAATGCCCAGCTCACCCGTTTCGCCCGGCAGCGCGACGAATTTCGCCTCGCCCGAGAAGATCTGCTCTTCCGCGCTGACGACGTCTACTTTGATGGTTGCCATATCGACTCCTGCCGACGGGAGTTGGCGCTTTAACGCTTACTCCCGTCCCATGCCGCGCTTGGAAAGAGTTGGCGCTTCAGCGCTTACTCTTTCCTCGCGGCGGTCGATCGGAGCGGACACTTGCGCGCTTACTCCGATCCCATGCACGGCGGGTTGAGCGTGTTGCGTGGGCGCCGTGTCTCCTATCGCTAGTGCCATAGGAGAATCAACAGCCAACGGCGCCCGTTGCGTTACGCCCGCCCCTTACGAGATCTTCTTGGCCTTTTCGAAGGCTTCGTCGATCGTGCCGACCATGTAGAACGCCTGTTCCGGCAGGTGGTCGCACTCGCCGTCGACGATCATCTTGAAGCCGCGGATCGTTTCCTTCAGCGGCACGTACTTGCCCGGCGAGCCCGTGAACACTTCAGCAACGTGGAACGGCTGCGACAGGAAACGCTGGATCTTACGCGCGCGCGCGACCGACAGCTTGTCTTCCGGCGACAGTTCGTCCATGCCCAGAATCGCGATGATGTCGCGCAGTTCCTTGTAGCGCTGCAGCGTCTGCTGAACGCGACGGGTGATCGAGTAGTGCTCCTCACCGATCACGTTCGGGTCGATCTGGCGCGACGTCGAGTCGAGCGGGTCGACCGCCGGGTAGATACCCAGCGAAGCGATGTCACGCGACAGAACGACGGTTGCGTCCAGGTGGCCGAAGGTCGTAGCCGGCGACGGGTCGGTCAAGTCGTCCGCAGGGACGTACACGGCCTGGACCGACGTAATCGAGCCCTTCTTGGTCGACGTGATGCGCTCTTGCAGCTTGCCCATTTCTTCAGCCAGCGTCGGCTGATAGCCCACTGCCGACGGCATACGGCCGAGCAGTGCCGACACTTCGGTACCGGCCAGCGTGAAACGGTAGATGTTGTCGACGAAGAACAGCACGTCGAGGCCTTCGTCACGGAAGTGCTCGGCCATCGTCAGGCCGGTCAGCGCGACGCGCAGACGGTTGCCCGGCGGCTCGTTCATCTGGCCGTACACCAGCGCGACCTTGTCGAGAACGTTCGAGTCCTTCATTTCGTGGTAGAAGTCGTTCCCTTCACGGGTACGCTCGCCCACGCCCGCGAACACGGAGTAACCGCCGTGTTCCTTCGCGATGTTGTTGATGAGCTCCATCATGTTGACGGTCTTGCCCACGCCAGCACCGCCGAACAGGCCAACCTTGCCGCCCTTTGCGAACGGGCAGATCAGGTCGATGACCTTGATACCCGTTTCGAGCAGTTCGGTCGACGGCGACAGTTCGTCGAACGCCGGAGCCTTCTGGTGGATCGAACGCGTCGTTTCGCTTTCGATCGGGCCCGCTTCGTCGATCGGACGGCCGAGCACGTCCATGATCCGGCCGAGGGTCGGCTTGCCGACCGGCACCGAGATCGGCTTAGCCGTGTTCTTCACGGTCAGACCGCGGCGCAGGCCGTCGGATGCACCCAGACAAATGGTACGGACCACGCCGTCGCCCAGCTGCTGCTGGACTTCGAGCGTCAGTTCCGAGCCATCGAGAATGAGCGCGTCGTAGATCTTCGGCATGCTGTCGCGCGGGAATTCCACGTCGATAACGGCGCCGATGCACTGTACGATCTTGCCTTCTACCAAAGCAGCAGTACTCATCGCTTTTCCTTTAAATACCTGATTCTTTACTCGCGCAAAGGCGCAGTTGTCGTCCCGGGCGCGCGCTTAAACAGCGGCTGCGCCGCCGACGATCTCCGACAGTTCTTTCGTGATCGCGGCCTGACGGCTCTTGTTGTACACGAGCTGCAGTTCGCTGATCACCGTCTTCGCGTTGTCGGACGCGGCCTTCATCGCGACCATGCGCGCCGATTGCTCGGACGCCATGTTTTCCGCGACGGCCTGGTACACCAGCGCCTCGACGTAACGCACGAGCAGTTCGTCGACGACTGCCTGCGCGTCCGGCTCGTAGATGTAGTCCCACGACGTGGCCGGCGTACCGTCATCGGCTTCGAAGTGTTCCGACGACAGCGGCAGCAGCTGCTCGATCACGGCTTCCTGCTTCATCGTGTTGACGAAGCGCGTGTAAGCGATATAAACCGCCGACAGCTTGCCTTCCGAGTACAGATCGAGCTGCGTCTTCACGGCGCCGATCAGCTTGTCCAGATGCGGGGTGTCGCCGAGGTGCACGACCTGCGACATCACCTTCGCGCCGAAGCGGTTCAGGAACCCGAGGCCCTTGCTACCGATCGCGGTAGCTTCGACCTTCTGGCCCTTCTCTTCCAGCTCCTTGAACTTCTGCACCGTCGCACGCAGCACGTTGGTGTTCAGACCACCGCACAGACCCTTGTCCGTCGTGACGAGGATGATGCCGGCCGTCTTCGCGCCTTCGTTCGCCACCATGAACGGGTGGCGGTACTCCGGGTTCGCGCGGCTCATGTGCGCGGCGATGGCACGGACCTTGTCCGCATACGGACGAGCGGCGCGCATGCGTTCCTGCGCGCGACGCATCTTCGATGCGGCCACCATCTCCATCGCCTTCGTGATCTTGCGCGTGTTCTGCACGCTCTTGATCTTGCCGCGAATTTCCTTCATTCCAGCCATAGCTTGCTCCTTTGCGCCCCGAGTTAGCGCTTTAGCGCTTTACTCGGGGCTCATGCATCGCTCACCGAAGCGGCGCGGGTGCATCAGCACCCGCGCGGCCTCAGTGTGTCACTCGCGGATCAATAGGCACCGGACTTCTTGAAGGATTCGATCGCCGAGCGCAGTGCGCCTTCGTCGTCCTTCGAGAGATCCTTGGTGTCTTCGATGCGCTTGATGAGGTCAGCGTGGCTGGTCTTCAGGTTTTCGCGCAGGCCCTTCTCGAACGACAGCACTTGCTTGACATCGAGGTCGTCGAGGTAGCCGTTGTTTGCGGCGTACAGCGACACGGCCAGTTCCCACACCTGCAGCGGCTGGTACTGCGGCTGCTTCAGCAGTTCCGTCACGCGGCGGCCACGCTCGAGCTGCTTGCGGGTCGCTTCGTCGAGGTCCGATGCGAACTGCGCGAATGCTGCCAGTTCACGGTACTGCGCGAGGTCGGTACGGATACCGCCCGACAGCTTCTTCACGACCTTCGTCTGAGCGGCGCCACCGACTCGCGACACCGACACGCCGGCGTTGATTGCCGGGCGGATGCCTGCGTTGAACAGGTCGGTTTCCAGGAAGATCTGGCCGTCGGTAATCGAGATCACGTTCGTCGGAACGAACGCGGTCACGTCGCCAGCCTGCGTTTCGATGACCGGCAGTGCCGTCAGCGAACCGCTCTTGCCCTTCACTTCACCGTTCGTGAACTTCTCGACGTACTCTTCCGACACGCGGGCAGCACGCTCGAGCAGACGCGAGTGGAGATAGAACACGTCGCCCGGGTACGCTTCACGGCCCGGCGGGCGGCGCAGCAGCAGCGAGATCTGACGGTATGCCCAAGCCTGCTTGGTCAAGTCGTCATAGATGATCAGCGCGTCTTGGCCGCGGTCGCGGAAGTATTCGCCCATCGTGCAGCCGGCGTACGGTGCGAGGTACTGCATCGCTGCCGAATCCGAAGCCGAAGCGGCGACGACGATCGTGTATTCCATCGCGCCCGTTTCTTCGAGCTTGCGAACCACGTTCATGATCGACGAAGCCTTCTGGCCGATCGCGACGTAGATACAGATCAGGTCCTTGCCCTTCTGGTTGATGATCGCGTCGAGCGCCACTGCGGTCTTGCCGCACTGACGGTCGCCGATGATCAGCTCACGCTGGCCACGGCCGATCGGCACCATCGCGTCGATCGACTTGATGCCCGTCTGCACCGGCTGCGACACCGACTTACGCCAGATCACGCCCGGGGCGATCTTTTCGATCGCGTCGGTCAGCTTCGCGTTGACCGGGCCCTTGCCGTCGATCGGGTTGCCGAGCGCATCGACCACACGGCCGACGAGTTCCGGACCAACCGGGACTTCGAGAATGCGGCCCGTCGTCTTGACGATGTCGCCTTCCGAGATGTGTTCGTATTCGCCGAGAATCACCGCGCCGACCGAGTCGCGCTCGAGGTTCAGCGCGAGGCCGAACGTGTTGCCCGGAAACTCGAGCATTTCGCCCTGCATCACGTCCGACAGGCCGTGGATGCGCACGATACCGTCGGTCACGGAGATCACGGTGCCCTGGTTGCGAACGTCTGCGCTCGCTTCAAGGCCCTGGATCCGGCTCTTGATCAGCTCGCTGATCTCAGAGGGATTGAGTTGCATTATTCGCTCCTGATAGTCAATTCTGTTGCGTGCCGGCGTGGCGCTCAGGCGGTCAAGGCAGCCTGCATCGATGCGAGGCGCGCGCGAACCGAGGTGTCGAGCACTTCGTCGCCGACCGTCACGCGCACGCCGCCGATCAGCGACGAATCGACTTCGACCGTCGGTTTCAGCTTGCGCTTGAACTTGCGTTCGAGGCCCGAGACGAGACTCTCGAGATCCGCGCCGTTCAGCGGGAACGCGCTCACGATCTCGGCGTCGGCTGCACCTTCACGTTCGTTCTTGAGCGCCTCGAACTGCTCGGCGATTTCCGGCAGCAGCGCGATGCGATGATTGTCGACCAGCATCTGCACGAAGTTCTTCGCTTCGGCGCCGGCCGCGAGCGGCGACTTGGCCGCAGCAAGCAGCAACTCGGCTACTTGCGTGCGCGTCACCTTCGGGCTCGACGCGACCGACAGGACTTCCGGCAGACGCGCAACCTGGGCCAGCTCTTGCACGAGCGTGGACCAGGCGGCGATGTCACCGCCCTCGGCCACGCGGAACAGCGCTTCTGCGTAAGGGCGGGCGATGGTTGCAAGTTCGGCCATGATCAGAGCTCGGCTTTCAGTTGATTCAGCAGTTGGGCGTGGGCCGTTTGATCGACTTCGCGCTTCAGGATCTGCTCGGCGCCCTTCACGGCCAGCGTAGCGACTTCGCCACGCAGCGCTTCGCGCGCCTTCACGATTTGCTGTTCTGCTTCCGCCTTCGCCTGGGCGACGATGCGGGCGGCTTCAGCCTGGGCGTTGGCCTTGATTTCCTCGGCGACCGCCTGGGCACGCTTTTCAGCGTCGGCGATGCGCTGCTGGCCGTCATTGCGGGCCTGCGCGAGTTCCTGGTCCACGCGCTTGTGCGCTGCGTCGAGTTCTGCCTTGCCCTTCTCGGCGGCGGCGAGGCCGTCGGCGATCTTCTTCGAACGTTCGTCGAGGGCGTTGATCAACGGCGGCCACACGAATTTCATCGTGAACCACGCGAGGACCAGGAACACGACCATTTGCGCAAACAGAGTTGCGTTGAGATTCACGGTGTTTCCTTATCTGCTATTCCGGAAAAATGAAACGGTAAGGCGCTCATCGAGTTGCATTCGATCAGCGCCCCAAGTCTCCGTTCCGCCCTGCGCCGGCTCACGCCGGACGCATATTTCCGAGGAACCTTAGCCTGCGACGAGCTTCGACAGGAGCGGGTTCGCGAACGCGAACAGCATTGCAACACCCACGCCGATCAGGAATGCCGCGTCGATCAGACCAGCCAGCAGGAACATCTTCGTTTGCAGCGGGTTGATGAGTTCCGGCTGACGTGCGCAGGCTTCGATGTACTTACCACCCATCAGCGCGATACCGATACAGGCGCCGATTGCACCCAGGCCGATGATGATGCCGATACCGATGGCGGTCAGACCCTGGATGTTGGCGATGTAAGCTTGCATGATCACTCCTTTGTGAAAAGACTTGGAACTGAGATTTAAAAAACTAAAACGAAGACTCTTTCTTGCACGCCGCGCTTAGTGCTTGTCGTGCGCCTGGCCGAGATACACCAGCGTCAGCATCATGAAAATGAATGCCTGCAACAGAACAATCAGGATGTGGAAGATTGCCCAGACGCTGCCCGCGATCACGTGGCCAACGAAGCCGAGGAACGTTGCGTCGCCACCGAAGCTCCACATGCTGCCGAGCAGGGCGATCAACAGGAACAACAGCTCACCCGCGTACATGTTGCCAAACAACCGCATACCGAGAGAGACGGTCTTCGCGAGATATTCGACGATGTTGAGCGCGAGGTTCGGGATCCACAGCAGCGGGTGGGCGCCAAACGGGGCCGACAGCAGCTCATGCACAAAGCCGCCCGCGCCCTTGATCTTGATGCTGTAGTAGATCATCAGGACGAACACGCCGAGCGCGATGCCGAGCGTACCGTTCAGGTCGGCCGTCGGGACGATGCGATGGTGGGAAATCACGTCCGACAGACCGAGCAGGCCGATCACGCGGCCCGGCAGGTCGACCGGGAGGAAGTCGAGGGAGTTCATCAGCGCGACCCACACGAACACCGTGAGCGCGAGCGGAGCGATGAAGGTACGATTGCCGTGAACGATGGCCTTCGATTGGTCTTCGACCATCTCGACGAGCATCTCGATCGCGCACTGGAAACGGCCCGGCACGCCCGACGTCGCCTTGCGGGCGGCCAGACGCAGCACGAGGATCGTCACGATGCCGCAGACGATCGACCAGAACAGCGTGTCGAGATTCCAGACGTGGATGTCGAAAATCGACGTCTGATGCGAGGTGGAGAAATTCTGCAAGTGGTGCGCAATGTACTCGGACGGATCCGGACCGCGCGTGCCTTCGCTAGCTGCCATATCGTTAATGCCACCCAAATTGTCGAAAATCGTTTTGCCAGTTCCGCAACACGCTATTGCGGGAACGGGCCGGTGCGGTTCGTTGTCGAAACCGCACGCTGCTTGTTCCTTACCGCCAGGCCAGCGCGATCCAGTACGTCTTCAGCACGACGAGGTACGTGACGAGGAACGGCACCCAGTGCACGCCGGACCAGCCGAACGCCACTGCTGCGAACATCCCGATCGTCAGGCCGAGCTTCAGGGCTTCACCCATCACCCAGCTCATCACGGTGGCCGAGCCACCTGCCTTCAGTCGTGCCACGAACAACGCACTGGGCACCCAGCCAATCGCTCCGCCCAGAAACGCGGATTGCGCAGCGGCACCCGGCGACTTCGAAAACAGCCACCACGCCAGCGTTGCAACCAGGGACAGAACCACTTGCGCGAATACCACCTTATAGGGGGTCACGCGCGAGGGCTTGCTCACGTCCGGGCCGAACAGCTTTTCGGCTTCTGCCCGTGTGAGCGGAACGATGTTGTTATCTTGCTGCTCGGCATCCCAGTCATCATCGAATTCGCGCCGCTCGCCGGCCGCTGAAGCGGTGCGTTGCGTACGCTGATCATCGTGCCTGTCGTCCGGCGCCTGACCCGCCATCGCAATCTTCCGCAAAATCCTTGAATCCGGCCCCAAGCTTTCCGAAAGCTTTCAGGGGTGCCTAGCTAACAAATCCGGGCGATTGTAAGCGATAGTTGCAAGTGATTCAAGGCTTTAGACGCGACAAAAACCTGCGTAAAACGACGCCTCATCATGTGAAAAAACACGCGATTCGACGACGTACGATGACAGTTGTAAGGTCGCTTTTCTGCACCGGCATTTCTTGCTCGAAAAAGTCCGGCGATGAGGGAATGGCGAGGAAACGATGCCCGGTGCGGGCGCTGGCGGGGCAGCACGAACGCCACCCAGCATCCACGCTGTGACGGGACTCCAGGCTCGCGCGCCGCGCGCTGCGCCGGACAGGCAAAACACTGTGGCCACCCAGCCCCATCGGATGCGCGAAATCCGGACCGACGCTGACGCATCGGATCATCCAATCAGTTGTCGCGCCACCACAGTCGATCGACTGTGGATTGCCGCACTTATCAACAGCCCCGCAACCGGCGCGAATGCTGTGCACCCTCCCCGCCATCCGAATGGCACGCCTGTGCCACACGCACCCGCATCGCTCAACCGTGAACGAGCAACCACGCACCGAGTGCCGCGCTCGCGAGCGCGAACGGAATCGAGACCAGGTGGAACGGCAGCCACATGCGCGGCTCCTTCGCGAGACGCACCGCGATCAGGTTCGCCAGCGAGCCGATCGCAAAACCGAAACCGCCGACCGATACGCCGAACGCGAGCGCGCGCCAGTCACGCGTGAACTCCGACAGCAGGATCGCGGCTGGCACGTTGCTGATACCCTGCGACAGTACGGCACCCGCTGCGAAAATGCGCAGCGGTGAATCGAGACGCGCATTCGCAATCGCGTCATGGATGACGGGCAGCGCAGCCGCACTGCGCAGCACGACGAACATCAGCACGAAGATCAGCAGCAACAGCCAGTCGATCTTCAGGACTGCGTCACGTTTGACGGCGAGCAGCACGATCGCGACGGCAACCAGGCCCGGCAGCGGATGGTGCGCGTCGGCAAGCAGCACGAAGGCCGCGAACAGCACCGCCGCGATCAGCGCGTGCATGCGTTGTACGGGAATGGCGACGACGTCGCTGGACAGGTCGAGCGGCTTCGCGCGAAACGCGCACGCGGTCAGCACGAGCAGCAGCGCCATCAGTGCGAGCGCGAGCGGCCCGAGCGCGACCACGAAGCGGCCGAACGACACGCCGCTCAATTGCCACAGGAAAAGATTCTGGGGATTGCCGAGCGGCGTCGCGACGGACCCCGCGTTGACGGCCAGTGCGACGACGATCACGAGCCGCCGGAACGGCAGCGGCGTCAGCGCACGCAGCGACACCATCAACGGCACGACGACGAACAGCGCGACGTCGTTGGTGAGCCACATCGACAGCACCGCGGCGAATCCGACGAGCAGCATCGCGAGCCCGCGTTCGGAATGCACGTGATGCACGATGCGGTGCGCGAGCCACATCAGGCAGCCGGACAATTCGAGTGCCTTGGTCAGCATCAGCAGGCCCGCGAGCGTCGCGACCGTCTGCCAGTCGACGCGATCGGCCAATACGGAAAATGGTTGCGGACGCACCCATTGCAGCAGAATCAGGCCAACTGCCAGCACCGATAGCACGGGCTCCTGCGCAAGCCATCCCAGCCACCGGCGCGGCGCTGGCGCTCCCCTCTCCTCCATGTTCCGCCCGTTACTCTTCGGTTGCCACGTTGCCGCGCAGCCGCACGAGAATGCCCTCGAGCGCGTCGAGGTTGCCGAAGTCGATCGTCACCTGCCCTCGCCCGCGGCGGCCAAGCTTGATCTTCACCGTCGACGCGAGCAGGTCGGACAACTCCTCCTCGAGACGGCGCGTATCGCGGCCGCCGTCGTCCTTCGCGCGCGCTTTCACGGCCGGCGCTTCCTTCGTCGTATGCGTAACGAGCTTCTCGGTCTCGCGCACCGACATGCGCTTGTTGACGACCTGATGAGCGAGCGTGATCTGCGTGGCCGCATCGACGGCGAGCAGCGCGCGCGCGTGCCCCATGTCGAGATCGCCGGCCAGCAGCATTGTCTGCACCGGCGAAGCCAGGTTCAGCAGGCGCAGCAGGTTCGACACCGCGCTGCGCGAACGGCCGACCGATTCGGCCGCCTGTTCGTGCGTGAAACCGAACTCGTCGAGCAAGCGCTGGATACCGTGCGCTTCTTCAAGCGGGTTCAGGTCCTCGCGCTGGATGTTCTCGATCAGCGCCATCGCCGCGGCGGCTTGATCCGACACGTCCTTCACGAGCACCGGCACTTCATCGAGGCCCGCCAGGCGCGCCGCGCGGAAACGGCGCTCGCCCGCGATGATCTCGTATTTGTCTGATGAAATAGGCCGTACCAGGATCGGCTGCATCACGCCCTGTGCGCGAATGCTCACCGCGAGCTCCTGCAGGCTGCCTTCGTCCATCCGCGTCCGCGGCTGGTACTTGCCGGCCTGCAGCTTACCGAGCGCGAGCGTGTTCGGCGCCCCATCGATCTTCACCGCTTCGGTGATATCGGCACTGCCGCCAAGCAGCGCTTCGAGGCCACGTCCCAAGCCCTTCTTCTTTGGTACCGCGTTCATGTCTTTCTTCCTCGCTTCGCTCATGTCCGGATCACGACACCTCGAACGCGCGAACGCGCTCGATCATCTCGGCACCGAACTGGAGATACGCTTGCGCACCGCGCGAGCTGCGGTCGAACACGACGCCCGGCAGCCCGTAACTCGGCGCTTCCGCCAGGCGCACGTTACGCGGAATCACCGCGTCGAACACCTTGTCGCCGAAGTGCGCTTTCAGTTGATCGGAGACTTGCTGCTGCAGCGTGATGCGCGGATCGAACATCACGCGCAGCAAGCCGATGATCTTCAGGTCGCGGTTCATGTTCGCGTGAACCTGCTTGATCGTGTTGACGAGGTCCGACAACCCTTCCAGTGCGAAGTACTCACACTGCATCGGGATCACGACGCCATGCGCCGCGCACAGCCCGTTCAGCGTCAGCAGCGACAGCGTCGGCGGGCAATCGATCAGCACGAAATCGTAGTCGTCGGTCACGCGCTCGAGCGCCGCCTTCAGCCGGCGCTCGCGATTGTCGATGCTGATCAGTTCGATCTCCGCACCGGACAGCTCGCGGTTCGCGGGCAGCACGTCGTAGGTGACGCCATCCGGGCGGATGCGCGCGTCGACCACCGACACGCCGTCGACCAGCACTTCGTACACGGTCGCTTCGCAAGCAGCCTTGTCGATCCCGCTGCCCATCGTCGCGTTACCCTGCGGGTCGAGATCGATCAGCAGGACTCGTTGCTCCTGCGCTGCAAGGCTCGCGGCGAGATTGACCGATGTCGTCGTCTTGCCGACGCCCCCCTTCTGGTTCGCAACGCAGAAGATCTTTGCCATCGTTGGTGTGTTCCCTTTACCTTCAAACAAACGGCGCGCTACCGCGCGCCTTCCCTTCAATTCGCCTCGTCGACGGCCACTTCGATCAGATGCCGTTCGGCATCGAGCATTGGCACCGCCAGCCGTATCGTCTGCTTCACGCAGCTGCCTTCCGGTAACCGCGCAATCTCGTCGTCCGGATGGACGCCCTTCATTGCCCAGATCGATCCGCCCGGCGCGACCAGATGTCGAGCAAGTTTAACGAAGTCGGACAGATCCGCGAAAGCGCGGGATACGATCATGTCGAATTTTTCCGGCACTTCGACACCCGGCTGCAGCGATTCGACTCGCCCGGTGACCACCGAAAGGTTCGCGAGCTTCAGCTCCGCGCGCATCTGAGTCTGGAATGCAGACTTCTTCTGCACAATATCGTTCAGCGTGATCTGCCAGTCCGGCTCGACGATCGCCAGCACGATACCCGGCAACCCGCCGCCCGAGCCGACGTCGAGCACGCGGGCCGATGCCCGGCCACGCAGATGCGAGACGATGGAAAGCGAATCGAGGATGTGCTGGATCAGCATCTGCTTCGGGTCGCGGATCGCGGTCAGGTTGTAGACCGCGTTCCACTTGCCGAGCAGCGCGACATAGTCGAGCAGCTGGTTGCGTTGAGCATCCGTCAGTGCGAGGTCGAGCGCCGTCGTGCCTTCGACGAGCATCCCTTCCAGTACGTCCCGATTAACCGCCGGCGCGCGACGCGCCGTCATTGTTGCGTCGGGACGGCGCCGTCCCCCTGCTCCGTTGCCGCTTCGGCAGTGCCATTACGGCGGCCCAGGCCGCGGCGCTTCAGGTGCACCATCAGCAGCGAGATCGCCGCCGGCGTGACGCCCGAGATGCGCGACGCCTGCCCGATCGTCTCCGGCCGGAACTCGTTGAGCTTTTGGCTCACCTCGAACGACAGGCCGCGGACTTCGCGGTAATCGATACCGTCCGGCAGGCGCGTGTTCTCGTTCGCATCGTTGCGTTCGATCTCGGAGGCCTGGCGCTCGATATAGCCCTGATACTTGATGCCGATCTCGACCTGCTCCTTGATCTGCTCACGCAGTACCGGATCGTCAGCCAGCGGCTCTGCGGGGCCGCATTCCCCGCCCTTCAGGCCACACACGCCGTCGTAGCTGATACCTGGACGGCGCAGCAGCTCGGCGAGGCTGTATTCGTGGTCGATCGCCTTGCCGAGCAGCGCGGTCGCCTCTTCCGGCGGCAACGTCTTCGGCGTGACCCACGTCGACTTCAAGCGTTCGGTTTCACGTGAAACAGCGTCGCGTTTCCGGCTGAACGCGTCCCAGCGCACGTCGTCGACGAGCCCGAGCTCGCGGCCGATTTCGGTCAGGCGCATGTCGGCATTGTCTTCACGCAGGCTGAGGCGATACTCGGCGCGGCTCGTGAACATCCGGTACGGCTCGGCCACACCACGCGTCACGAGATCGTCGACCAGCACGCCAAGGTAGGCCTGATCGCGGCGCGGGCACCATGCGTCCTTCTCCTGCACGTAACGGCCCGCATTGAGGCCCGCCAGCAGACCCTGCGCAGCCGCTTCTTCATAGCCGGTCGTCCCGTTGATCTGGCCCGCAAAGAACAGCCCGTTGATCGCCTTCGTCTCGAGCGACGCCTTCAGCGCGCGCGGGTCGAAGTAGTCGTACTCGATCGCGTAGCCGGGGCGCAGGATATGCGCGTTCTCGAGGCCGCGCATCGAGTGCACGAGCTCGAGCTGGACGTCGAACGGCAGGCTCGTCGAGATCCCGTTCGGATAGAACTCGTTGGTCGTCAGCCCTTCCGGCTCCAGGAAGATCTGGTGCGATTCCTTCGATGCGAACCGGTGGATCTTGTCCTCGATCGACGGGCAATAGCGCGGCCCGACGCCTTCGATCACACCTGTATACATAGGCGAACGGTCGAGGCCACCACGAATGATGTCGTGCGTGCGCTCGTTCGTATGCGTGACCCAGCACGGCAACTGCTGCGGATGCTGCTCCGCGCGGCCCAGGAACGAGAACACCGGGATCGGATCGAGATCGCCCGGCTGTTCGTCCAGCTTCGAGAAATCGATCGAACGACCATCGATACGCGGCGGCGTACCGGTCTTCAGGCGGCCCTGCGGCAGCTTCAGCTCCTTCAGGCGCGACGACAGCGACACGGCCGCCGGATCGCCCGCGCGGCCGCCCGTATAGTTGTTCAGGCCGACGTGGATCTTGCCGTCGAGGAACGTACCGGCGGTCAGCACGACCGCACGAGCGCGGAAGCGGATGCCGATCTGCGTGACGGCGCCCACCACGCGATCGCCTTCGACCATCAGGTCGTCGACGGCCTGCTGGAACAGCCAGAGGTTCGGCTGGTTCTCGAGCCGGTGGCGGATCGCGGCCTTGTACAGGATGCGATCAGCCTGCGCACGCGTCGCACGCACGGCCGGACCCTTCGACGAATTGAGGATCCGGAACTGGATACCGCTCTCGTCCGTCGCGGCTGCCATTGCGCCACCCAGCGCATCGACTTCCTTGACCAGATGGCCCTTGCCAATGCCGCCGATCGACGGATTGCAGCTCATCTGCCCAAGCGTTTCGATGTTGTGGGTCAGCAGCAGTGTCTTTGCGCCCATGCGGGCGGACGCCAGCGCGGCTTCCGTGCCGGCATGACCGCCACCGACGACGATGACGTCAAATTCTGTGGGAAAAAGCATGGTGGATTCCGTACGCAGGACTGCGCACGAACCTATCTGAGAAATGTATGGGCCGAATTATAGCGGGTTCGCTTTTCACCCGAAGGCCGTCCGAATGGTAGGGTCTGTGCATTTCGGCGATTTTTTGCGACGGATCGATGAATCTGTGACTCAGAGCCCGCTCCTGCAAGGCTTCCGGGCCGCCTGCCGCAACATCGTTGTGCCTGTGCAAATATCCGGCTCCCGGGGAAACCCACTTAGAACGCGCGACCCGTTCGACGCCTGTGACCCACGCAACACTCCGGACGAAACACCCTGTGCGATCGCATCCGGCCTCTTCCCCACAGAATTTCCACCGGTTCGCCCGACGGTTATCCCCAGTAACCCGGCACATCCTCGGCCAGTGGAGCAAGCTGCAACTACCCCCGAGCGGTACACCGGATCGTCGTCTGCACTGTGGACACCTCGCCCGCCGCCGTTGCACAGAACGTCCGACTGTTTCCCTGGCACTTATCCCATGGTTGCCTCACCCCGAAAACAAAAACGGCGTGTTTCACGTGAAACACGCCGCCCGTTTCCCGCCAACCGCGTCACCGATCAAGCCGTCTTCTTCGCCAACCCGAGGTACGTTTCGATCACGCGCGGATTCTGCGCGAGTTCGGCAGCCGGCCCTTCCAGCGCAAACTCGCCCGTCTCCAGCACATAGCCGTAGTCGGAGATCTGCAGCGCCGCACGCGCATTCTGCTCGATCAGCAGCGTCGCTACGCCAGTACCGCGCAACGCGCTGATGATATGAAAGATCTCCTTCACGATCAGCGGCGCCAGCCCGAGACTCGGCTCGTCGAGCATCAACAGGTCGGGCTTGCCCATCAGCGCGCGGCCGACCGCGAGCATCTGCCGCTCGCCGCCGGACAGCGTGCCGGCTGCCTGCTTGCGCCGCTCCTTCAGCCGTGGAAACAGCGCAAACACATGATCGAGCTGGTCGAGAAAGTTCGCTTCACCGGCCTGCTTGCGTCGATACGCACCCAGCACGAGGTTGTCTTCGACCGTCATCGTGCTGAACAGCTCACGCTTTTCCGGTACGAGGCACATTCCGCGAGCGACGCGCTGCTCGACCGGCAATGCACCGACGTCGTGACCGCGATACACGACCGCGCCCGACGCATGCCCGGTCACCGGCAGCGCGCCCATGATCGCGTTCAGCAGCGTCGATTTGCCGGCGCCATTCGGGCCGATCACGCTGACGATTTGTCCCGCGCCGACCTTGATCGCCGCGCCGTGCAGCGCCTCCACCTTCCCGTACCGGACCGCCAGCCCGCGCACTTCGAGAATCGGCATCGTCGTGTCCGTCATCACTCCACCCCGCCCAGATACGCTTCGAGCACCGCCGGATCTTGCTGCACGTCCTGCGGCAGCCCTTCCGCGATCCGCGTGCCGAACTCCATCACCACCAGCCGGTCGGTGAGGTTCATCACGAAATCCATGTCATGTTCCACGAGCAACACGCTCATGCCTTCCGCCTTCAGCCGCCGCAACAGGTCGGCGAGTTGCTGCTTCTCCCGGTAACGCAGCCCGGCGGCCGGCTCGTCGAGCAGCAGCAACGTCGGGTCGCAGCACAGCGCCCGCGCGATTTCGAGAATCCGCTGCTGGCCGAGCGCAAGGCTGCCCGCTTCGTCGTACATGTGCTTTTCAAGCCCGACGCGGCGGATCTGGCGTGCGGCCTCGGCCAGCAACTGCGCTTCCTCACGGGCATTGAGCCGCGCGACGCTGCGCCACACGCCCGTATGGCCACGCAGGTGCGCACCGATCGCGACGTTCTCGAGCACCGTCATCGCCGGTAGCAGCTTCACGTGCTGGAACGTCCGGCCGATGCCGCGGCGGACGATCTGGCGCGAGGTGAGCCCGTCGATCCGCTCGCCGCGGAACGTGATCGTGCCGCCCGTCGGCTTCAGCACACCCGTCACGAGGTTGAACGTGGTCGACTTGCCGGCGCCGTTCGGGCCGATCAGCCCGATGATCTGCCCCGCTTTCACGTCGAAGCTGACGTCGTTGACGGCCACGAGCCCGCCGAACTGCTTGCGCGCGTTGTCGACGACGAGCAGCGGCTCGCCGGCCGCCGGCTTCGCGCGCTGCGGCAACGAATCGGCGTGCTCGGGCACATGCGCACGCGGCCCGCGCGGGAACAGCCTGGCGACGAACGGCCATACGCCCTGGCGCGCGTACTGCAGCAGCAGCACCATCAGCACGCCGAACACGATGATCTCGAAGTTGCCTTCGGAGCCGAGCAGCTTCGGCAGCAGCGTCTGCAGGTAGTCCTGCAGCACGGTCAGGATCGCCGCGCCGAGCACCGCGCCCCACACGTGCGACACGCCGCCGACCACGGCCATGAACAGGAACTCGATCCCGTGGTTCAGCCCGAACGGCGTCGGGTTCACCGCGCGCTGCAGGTGTGCGTACAGGAAGCCCGAGACGGCCGCGAGCACGGCTGCATAGACGAAGATCACGACGCGCATCCACGCGGTGTTCACGCCCATCGCCTCGGCCATCACGCCGCCGCCGCGCAGCGCGCGGATCGCGCGGCCCGGGCGGCTGTTCAGCAGGTTCTGCACCGATACGATCGCGGCCAGCACGACGGCCCAGATCAGGAAATACAGGCTGCGGCCGCTTTCGAGCGTGATGCCGAACAGGTTCAGCGCCGGAATGCCGTTGATCCCGTCGTACTTGCCGAGCAGTTCGAGGTTGCCGAACAGGTAGAACAGCGCGAGGCCCCATGCGATCGTGCCGAGCGGCAGGAAGTGGCCGGACAGCCGCATCGTGACCGCGCCGAGCACGAGCGCGACGAGCGCCGTCAGCACGACGCCGACGATCAGCGAGAGCCACGGCGACACGCCGTAGCGCGTCGTCAGGAACGCGGTCGCATACGCGCCGATGCCGACGAACGCGGCCTGCCCGAAGCTCGTCATCCCGCCGACACCCGTCAGCAGCACGAGCCCGATCGCGACGATCGCGTAGAGGCCGATGTAGTTCAGCAGCGTGATCCAGTATTCGGGCACCTGCAGCGCACCGGGCAGCACCGGCAGCGCGAACAGCACCACGAGAAACACCCAGAAGGTCTTGTTGCGTACCATCGTCTTCATCGTGTCACTCCTCTTCCTCTTCCGCGTGCGGCGTGACGAAGCTCCGCCACAGCAGCACCGGAATGATCAGCGTGAACACGATCACCTCCTTGTAGGCGCTCGCCCAGAACGACGAATACGATTCGAGCACGCCGACCAGCAGCGAGCCGGCGGCCGCGAGCGGATAACTGACCAGCCCGCCGATGATCGCGCCGACGAAACCCTTCAGGCCGATCAGGAAGCCGGAGTCGTAGTAGATCGTCGTCAGCGGGCCGACGAGGATGCCGGACAGCACGCCGAGCCCCGCCGCGAACGTGAACGCGAGCCGCCCTGCCTCGGTCGTGCCGATGCCGACGAGCCGCGCGCCGAGCCGGTTCACCGACGTCGCGCGCAGCGCCTTGCCGGCGATCGTGCGGCCGAAGTACACGTAGAGCGCGCCGATCAGCACGAACGCCGTCACGACGACCAGGATGCTCTGCACCGACACGGTCATGCTGCCGATCGCGAGCGATGCATCCGAGAACCCGTTGGTGCGCGAGCCTTCCGCGCCGAACATCACGAGCCCGAGGCCGACCATCGCGAAATGGACGGCGACCGATACGATCAGCAGCAGCAGCGTCGTGCCTTCGGCGATCGGCTGGTACACGAGCCGGTAGACGAACGGCCCCATCGGCACGACGATCGCGAGCGTCAGCGCGATCTGCGCGAGCATCGGCAGCGGCTGCGCGGCAAAACTGCGCGTGATCGCGAACACCGCGAGCGGCAGCAGGACGTAGCGGCTCCCGAGCGTCGCGAGCGTGCGGCCGAGCTGATGGCGTCGTTCGCGATGCCGGATCAGGCCGCCGACTTCGAGCAGGAAGCACGCGATGCCCATCACGAACAGCAGCCAGCAGGTGGCGGGGAATTTCTGCGCCTGTAACGCGGCTAGCGTCAGCGCACCGTAGGCGACGAATTCGCCCTGGGGAATGAAGATCACCCGCGTGACGGAAAACACCAGTACGAGCGCCAGCGACAGCAATGCATAAATGGCGCCGGTCGTAATGCCGTCTTGCGCGAGGATCGCTGCAATCGAGAGATCCATACGTTTCGTGTATCGAGAATGCTGCGGAGAAACGAAAGACAGGAACGGCCGGGGCACACGGACGGCAAGATCGGCGCGTCGGGCGCCACGCGGCGAGCCCCGGTGGTTCCACACGACATGGGCACGGGCGGGGCCCGTCAGGCCCGCCGCCCTGCCGGCGGCATGCACGGCGCCATTCGCGCCGCGCACGCCGGTTTCACGTGAGACTTACTCGCCCTGCAGTTTCCACTTGCCGTCGACGATCTGCACCATCACGCGCGCACGCGTATCGAAGCCGTTGTGGTCGGTCGGCGTCATGTTGATCACGCCGTGCGACACGGGCAGGTCCTTCACGTTCTCGATCGACGCGCGCAGCGCCTCGCGGAACGCCTCGGTGCCCGGCTGGCCCTTCTTCAGCGCTTCCGGAATCGCACGCTGCAGCAGCAGCCCCGCATCCCACGCATGGCCGCCGAACGTCGCGAGCGAACCCGCACCGTACGCCTTCTCGTACGCGGCCTTGTAGCCAAGCGCCGGCTTCTTCACCGGATTCGAATCGGGCAGCTGGTCGGTCACGAGCACGGGGCCGGCCGGCAGGATCTCGCCTTCGCAGTCCTTGCCGCACACGCGCAGGAAGTCGTTGTTGGCGACGCCGTGCGTCTGATACACCTTGCCCTTGTAGCCGCGCTCCTTCAGCGTCTTCGCGGGCAGCGCCGCCGGCGTGCCCGAGCCGGCGATCAGCACCGCATCCGGGTTCGAGCCCAGCAGCTTCAGCACCTGCCCCATCACCGACGCGTCGGTGCGGTTGTAGCGCTCGTTCGACACGACCTTCAGGCCGTTCTTCGCGGCCGCCGCGTTGAACGTGTTGTACCAGCTGTCGCCGTACGCATCGGCAAAGCCGATGAAGCCGACCGTCTTCACGCCGTGCTTCGCCATGTAGCCGGCGATCGCGTCGGCCATCAACTGGTCGTTCTGCGGCACCTTGAACATCCACGCGCGCTTCGCATCCATCGGCGAGATGATCTGTGCGCTCGCGGCGAGCGAGATCGTCGGCGTCTTGCCCTGCGATACGGGATCGAGCATCGCGAGCGAGTTCGGCGTGACGGACGAACCGATGATCGCGTCGACATGATCCTCGTCGATCAGCTTGCGCACGTTCTGCACCGCGCGGCTCGTGTCGGATGCGTCGTCGAGCACGATGTACTGCACGCTCTTGCCCGCGATTTCCTTCGGCAGCAGCGCGATCGTGTTCTTTTCCGGGATCCCGAGCGACGCCGCCGGCCCGGTGGCCGACAGCGTCACGCCGATCTTCACCTGCGCCGACGCCGTCGCCGCCGCGCACACGAGGCCTGCGGCGAGCACGGCCTCCATCCATCGATTCATCTTCATCTACGTTGTCTCCAAACGCTGCTCGAAAAAGCCACGGGTCGCTCGGATGGCGCCCGGTTCCCCAAAACAAGTTAATAATTTAACTATCTCGCCTTGCCACGCCTACGCTCGTTTTCCCGTGAAACCCCGCACCCGCGACGGCAGCGCGCGCGGACGCGTCCGCCGGTCGATACGGCCGTTCGACCGCCACGATGCGCAGCAGCAGTGTCGTCAGGATGAAGAAAGCGGAGAAATGCGGAATCGTGCGGGCAATCGATGCATGCGCAACGATCAAGGAAAGGCGCGTCGATCCGGCCTGATGCGGCCAGGTCAGCGAGCGGCGCACGATCGGAAAGCCGGCCGCTCATGCGAATGCTGATGCGAATACAGAGACGGATGCGCACACAACGACACGCGATGGCGCCGTAACGCGCCTGCAGGCCGCAGAACGGCTCGGGAAAGCCGCGGCGATAACCGGCCTACCCCACGACAAACGAACGGCACCTGCCGCCCTTCCTGCCCCGATCCATCGTCCTGCGCTGTTCATCCAACCGTACTCCCTCTTCTGCATTCTGCTTGTAGGAGAACTGCCGACCGATTTTCCCGACCGTGCGGTCGGCGAAAGCCGAGTGTAACGGACGCTTTTTGCGCGCGCCAACCGGGTTAGCCCGAACGGCTGGCACACGATTACGCATCGTCTGTGAACGGATGGCGGGAAATAGGAACCGGGGGGACGCGGCGAAGCGCGGAAGAAGCGCGGTGCGAACGCCAGCGCCGAATACGGCAATCGTGCAGGCCGATGCACCATCGGTGGAAATCCGTGCACGCAAATGAAAAAGCGCTGTTGGATTCCGTCCAACAGCGCTTTGGGGTCCGGGCACTTTGTGCCTCGATTGTCTCCTCGTTCTCCACCTGCAAATTCGTTTCGCGGTGCATCAGAACTAGGGTGAATCTTAAAGAGGCTTAAGCACCACGGCAACTTAGCATTTACCCCTATGGTGCATCGCCGCACGAAAATGGGGCGCCAGCCTGCCGCGCGGCACCAGTCCGAGCCTGCTGCGGCGCCCTTTCGGAGCATGCCGGATGGTGCTTCGCATCAACTCGCGGCGACGTGCACAGCATGCGCTCAGGAGGCCCTGAGCGGCTTGATCCGCGCGACCATCTCGCCGACGATGCCGCGCCGGAACGCGAGCACGCATACGATGAAGATCAGCCCCGTGACGATCGTCGCCGATTCGCCGAGCGAATGGAACCACGCGATGCCCGTCGTCGATGCGAGCACTTCGCCGATGTCGCCGAGCCGGTCTTCCAGCGCGACGATCAGTGCCGCGCCCAGCAGCGGCCCGAACAGCGTGCCCATCCCGCCGACGAGCGTCATCAGCACGACGAGACCCGACATCGTCCAGTACGCATCCGACAGCGTCTCGAAGCCGAGCACGAGCACCTTCAGCGAGCCGGCCAGCCCCGCGAGGCCCGCCGACAGGATGAACGCGAGCAGCTTGAAGCGGTCGGTGTCGTAGCCGAGTGAGATCGCACGCGCTTCGTTCTCCTTGATCGCGACGAGCACCTGGCCGAACGGCGAATGCACGACCCGCACGATGAATGCGCACGCGGCGACGACCACCGCCACCACGACGTAGTACAGCGCGACGTCGTTCGACAGGTCGAGCAGCCCGAACAGGCGGCCGCGCGGCACGCCCTGCAGCCCATCCTCGCCATGCGTGAACGGCGCCTGCAGGTAGATGAAGTAGACCATCTGCGCGAACGCGAGCGTGATCATCGCGAAGTAGATGCCCTGCCGCCGGATCGCGAACAGCCCGACGACGAGCCCGAGCAGCGTCGCCGCAACGGTACCGACGAGCACGCCGAGCTCCGGCGTGAAGCCGAGTGTCTGCATCGAATAGCCGGTCGCATAGCCGGCCGTCGCGAGGAACATCGCATGGCCGAACGACAGCAGCCCCGTGTAGCCGATCAGCAGGTTGAATGCGGCCGCGAACAGCGCAAACGTGAGCACCTTCATCACGAACACCGGATACGCGCCGATGAACGGCGCGGCGAGCAGTGCGGCGAGCAGCACGCCGTAGAGCACTTTTCTCTGCATCATCTTTCCTTGCCGAAGAGGCCCGCCGGGCGGAACAGCAGCACGATCGCCATGATCACGAACACGACGGTGGCCGACGCTTCCGGGTAGAACACGCGCGTGAAGCCCTCGATCACGCCGAGCAGCAGGCCGGTGACGATCGAGCCGAGGATCGAGCCCATCCCGCCGATCACGACCACCGCGAACACGGTGATGATCATCGGCTGGCCCATCAGCGGCGACACCTGGATCACCGGCGCGGCCAGCACGCCCGCGAACGCCGCGAGCGCGACGCCGAAGCCGTAGGTGAGCGTGATCATCATCGGCACGTTCACGCCGAATGCCTCGACGAGCTTCGGGTTCTCGGTGCCCGCGCGCAGGTAGGCGCCGAGGCGCGTCTTGTCGATCACGAACCACGTCGCGAGACACACCGCGAGCGACGCGACGACCACCCACGCGCGGTAGTTCGGCAGGAACATGAAGCCGAGGTTGGTGGCGCCGGACAGCTGCGACGGCACGTCGTAGGGCTGGCCGGACGACCCGTAGATCGACCGGAACACGCCTTCGACGACCAGCGTGAGCCCGAACGTGAGCAGCAGCCCGTACAGGTGATCGAGCTTGTACAGCCAGCGCAGCATCGAGCGCTCGATCAGGATCCCGAACGCGCCGACGACCAGCGGCGCGATCGCGAGCATCGCCCAGTACGGCAGCCCGAAATACGACAGGCCCATCCACGCGAGCATCGCGCCCAGCATGAACAGCGCGCCGTGCGCGAAGTTGATCACGTTGAGCAGCCCGAAGATCACCGCGAGCCCGAGGCTCAGGATCGCGTAGAACGAGCCGTTGACGAGCCCGAGCAGCAACTGGCTCAGCATCGCCGGCAACGGAATGCCAAAGATTTCCATCGACTTAGCCGTCAGTATGAGTTTCGTTGCGTGCGCAACCTTCACGCGTCGCGTACGCGGGCGGTGCAGCGGGCACATCGCTGCAGCCGCCACCGAGCGGCGCGCCCGTGCGCGCCGCTACGCCCTGCCTACTTCCACAACGCGCAGCGCGTCTCCTGCTTGGTCGTGAACGCCTGCTCGCCCGGAATCGTCGCGAGCACCTTGTAGTAATCCCACGGCTCCTTCGATTCCGACGGCTTCTTCACTTCCATCAGGTACATGTCGTGGATCATGCTGCCGTCCGCGCGGATGGTGCCCTTCGCGTAGAAGTCGTTGACCTTCGTCTTCTTCAGCTCGGCCATCACCTTGTCGGAGTCGGTCGTGCCGGCGGCCTGCACGGCCTTCAGGTAGGTCGTCACCGACGAGTAGTCGGCCGCCTGCAGGCTCGACGGCATTTTCTTCATCTTGCCGAAGTAGCGCTGCGCCCACTGGCGCGCTGCCGCGTCGCGGTTCCAGTACCAGCTGTCGGTCAGCACGAGGCCCTGGGTCGTCTCGAGGCCGAGGCTGTGCACGTCGTTGATGAACATCAGCAGCGCGGCGATCTTCATCGTCTTCGTGATGCCGAATTCCTTCGCGGCCTTGATCGAGTTGATCGTGTCGCCGCCCGCATTCGCGAGGCCGAGGATCTGCGCCTTCGACGATTGCGCCTGTAGCAGGAACGACGAGAAGTCCGACGCCGACAGCGGGTGCCGCACCGTGCCGAGCACCTGGCCGCCGTTCGCCTTCACGACATCCGACGTGTTCTTCTCGAGCGCCTTGCCGAACGCGTAGTCGGCGGTCAGGAAGAACCACGTCTTGCCGCCCTGCTTCACCACCGCCGAGCCGGTGCCCTTCGCGAGCGCCATCGTGTCGTATGCGTAGTGGACCGTGTAAGGCGTGCACTGCTCGTTGGTCAGCGTGTCGGCGCCCGCGCCGATGTTGATGTAGACCTTCTTCTTCTCGGCCGCGACCTGGTTCATCGACAGCGCGGTGGCGGAGTTCGTGCCGCCGACCAGCAGGTCGAGCCCGCCGCGGTCCATCCATTCGCGCGCCTTCGATGCGGCGATGTCGGCCTTGTTCTGGTGATCGGCATAGACGACCTCGATGGGCTTGCCGAGCACCTTGCCGCCGAAGTCGGCGACCGCCATGCGGATCGCCTCGAGGCCGCCCTGCCCGTCGATATCCGCGTAAAGCCCCGACATGTCGGTGATGAAGCCGATCTTCACGCTATCCGCGGCGTGTGCGGCGCCGGTGGTGAACGCTGCGGTCGCGACCGCGAGACAGGCGTGTGCGAGGGTCTTCATTTTCATTGACGTCTCCTGTTCTTCTGATGCGTTGTGGTTGTTCGAGGCCGCCACGGCTAGCGGCCGGAGAGACGGGGCGGCGTCACACCCCGAGCAGGTCGTGCAGGGTCGGCATCTTGCTCTCCAGTTCGGCCGCCTGGAAATGTTCGACGATGTTGCCGTGCTCCATCACGTAGAACCGGTCGGCGAGCGGTGCCGCGAAGCGGAAATTCTGTTCGACCATCACGATCGTGTAGCCGCGCGCCTTCAGCGCGACGATCATCCGCGCCAGCGCCTGCACGATCACCGGCGCGAGGCCTTCGGAAATCTCGTCGAGCAGCAGCAGGTTCGCGCCGGTGCGCAGGATCCGCGCGACCGCGAGCATCTGCTGCTCGCCGCCGGACAGCCGCGTGCCCTGGCTCTGCCGGCGCGACGCGAGGTTCGGGAACATCGCGTAGATCTCGTCGATCGACATCGCGTGGTCGCGCGGCCCGATCGGCGGCGGCAGCATCAGGTTCTCCTCGCACGACAGGCTCGAGAAGATCCCGCGCTCCTCCGGGCAGTAGCCGACGCCGAAATGCGCGATGCGGTGCGTCGCGAGGCCGATCGTCTCGTTGCCCGCGACCTTGATCGACCCGCTGCGGCGGCCCGTGAGGCCCATGATCGCGCGCAGTGTCGTCGTGCGGCCCGCGCCGTTGCGGCCGAGCAGCGTGACGACCTCGCCGCGATGCACCGTCAGGTCGACACCGTGCAATATGTGGGATTCCCCGTACCAGGCCTCCAGGCCCGTGATCTCCAGCGCGGGCGTGCCGCTTTCGACGCCGCTCAATTCGCGTTCCTCCCGTTCGCTGTGCTTCATGCGTGCGCCCCCGCGAGCGCCGCGTCGGCGCTGCCCATGTAGGCCTCGATCACGAGCGGATTCTTCGACACTTCCGCATACGAGCCTTCGGCCAGCACCTCGCCGCGTTGCAGGACGGTGATCGTGTCGGAGATGCCCGCGATCACGTTCATGTTGTGCTCGACCATCAGGATCGTGCGGCCGCTCGCGACCTTCTTGATCAGCGCGGTCACGCGATCGACGTCCTCGTGGCCCATCCCCTGCGTGGGCTCGTCGAGCAGCATCAGTTCGGGCTCCATCGCGAGCGTGGTCGCGATCTCGAGCGCGCGCTTGCGGCCGTATGCGAGCTCGACGGTCGGCACCTGCGCGAAATCGGTGAGGCCGACCTGCGTGAGCAGGTCCATCGCGCGGTCGTCGAGCCGCTTCAGCGTGCGTTCGCTGCGCCAGAAATGAAATTCGGTGCCGAGCGCGCGCTGCAGGCCGATGCGCACGTTCTGCAGCGCAGTCAGGTGCGGGAACACGGCCGAGATCTGGAACGAGCGGATGATGCCGCGCCGCGCAACCTGTGCGGGGCGCTCGTCGGTGATGTCGATGCCGTTGAAGACGATCTGGCCGGCCGTCGGCGTCAGGAATTTGGTGAGGAGGTTGAAGCAGGTGGTCTTGCCCGCGCCGTTCGGTCCGATCAACGCATGGATCGCACCGCGACGCACACGCAGGTTCACGCCGTTGACGGCCGTGAAACCCCTGAATTCCTTGGTCAGTCCGCGTGTTTCCAGAATCGTGTCGCCGAGAATCATGTTCCCTTCCGTACGAAGTCAGGCGAAGCACCGGGAAGATTCGCGAGAAGCGTCCGCGAAACAGGTCAGCGGATGAGCAGGCTGCCCCGGGCGCCGTGTTACGCCTCGAGGGTGGTCTCCCGCGCCGACGCGTATGCACACTGCGCCACATTGTCTCGCCGTTGGTGCAGTGCAATCATCGGGATTTGCACTTATAGGGATGGCCGCCATGGCGCGCGCGGCTGTGCACGGTTTACACCACGTTTTTTTGACACGTGCATCATCGACCGTTGCCTATCCGCACGATCGGACAAGCACGCAACGAAAAAGCCGGGCGGCTGCACGGCTTGCATGGATCGTGCCGGTCGAACCGGCACGATCGGCGCCATCGGCATCGGCACCGACGCTGCGACGACAGCTTGTTTCGCATAGCGAATCAGCGGGCGTCATCATGACGGCCCGCTGTCGTGCGTGTCAGCGTTCCGTCACGCGGCTGTCACCGCGGTGTCCGTGCGCACCGGCGTCGCTTCGCGCGCCGCGCGGCGATCGGCACGGATCATGTCGCTCGCGCGCTCGGCGATCATCAGCGTCGGCGAATTGGTGTTGCCCGATGTGATGAACGGCATCACCGATGCATCGACGATCCGCAGCCCGGCGATGCCACGCACGCGCAGCCGGCTGTCGACCACCGCGCGCTCATCGTCGGCACGCCCCATCCGGCAGGTGCCGACCGGATGAAAGATCGTCGTGCCGACCGCGCCGGCCGCCTCGATCAGCTCGGCTTCGCTCCGGTACTGCGTGCCCGGCAGGATTTCCTCGGGGCGATAGCGCGCGAGCGCCGGCGCGGACGCGATCCGGCGCGTGAGCCGCAGCGCATTCGCGGCGACGTGGCGATCGTGGTCGGTCGACAGATAGTTTGGCGCGATTGCGGGTGCGACACCCGGATCGGCGCTCGCGATATGCACGCTGCCGCGCGACGTCGGCCGCAGATGGCACACGGACGCCGTAAACGCGTTGAAGCTGTGCAGCGGCTCGCCGAAGCGCTCGAGCGACAGGGGCTGCACGTGGTATTCGAGATCGGGGCGCGTGAGCGCGGGATTGTCCGGATCGGATTTCGCGAACGCGCCGAGCTGTGACGGCGCCATCGACATCGGCCCGCGCTGCAGCAACGCATATTCGGCGCCAATCATCAGCTTGCCCCACCAGTGTGCGGACAGCGTGTTGAGCGTGCGCACACCTTCGACGCGAAACGCCATCCGCAATTGCAGGTGATCCTGCAGGTTTTCGCCGACGCCCGGCAGATCCTGCACGACGTCGATGCCGAGCGCCTGCAGCCGCCGGCCATCGCCGATGCCCGACAGTTCGAGCAGTTGCGGCGAATTCACGGCGCCGGACGTCAGCAGCACCTCCGAGCGCGCCCGCGCGACGTAATCGGCGCCGCCGCCGTGATATTCGACGCCGACTGCGCGCCGCCCGTCGAAGATCACGCGCTGCACCTGCGCGCCGGTGATCACGGTCAGGTTCGGACGCGCCATCGCGGGCCGCAGGAACGCCTTCGACGTATTCCAGCGCACGCCGCGCTTCTGGTTCACCTCGAAATAGCCGACCCCGGTATTGTCACCACGATTGAAATCGTCGGTTGCCGGGATGCCCGTCTGCTGCGCGGCCTGCGCGAACGATTCGAGGATCTCCCAGCGCAGCCGCTGCTTCTCGACGCGCCAGTAACCGCCCGCACCGTGCGCATCGCTCGCGCCCGCATGGTGATCCTCGCTGCGCTTGAAGATCGGCAGCACGCTGTCCCACGACCAGCCGGCGTCGCCGGTTTCCTGTGCCCAGCTGTCGTAATCCTCGCGCTGGCCGCGCATGTAGATCATCCCGTTGATCGACGAGCAGCCGCCGAGCACGCGGCCGCGCGGATACGACAGCGCCCGGCCGTTGAGCGCCGCTTCGGGTTGCGTCTTGTACAGCCAGTCGGTGCGCGGGTTGCCGATGCAATACAGATAGCCGACCGGAATGTGGATCCAGTGATAGTCGTCCTTGCCGCCCGCTTCGAGCAGCAGGACGCGGATGTCGGGGTCTTCGGTCAGGCGGTTCGCGAGCACGCAGCCCGCGGTGCCCGCGCCGACGATCACGTAATCGAATTCGCCTTCTACTGTGCGTTGAGTAGTCACGGTTTGTCTCCTGTCGATCCGAGTTAGCGCTTTAGCGCTTACTCGGATCCCATGGCGTGGTTGGCAGGAGTTGGCGCTTCAGCGCTGACTCCTGCCCCACGGCGGTCGATCCCAGCGAGCGCTTTAGCGCTTACTCGGATCCCATGGCGTAGCTGGCAGGAGTTGGCGCTTCAGCGCTGACTCCTGCCCCACGGCGGTCGATCCCAGCGAGCGCTTTAGCGCTTACTCGGATCCCATGGCGTGGCTGGTTGAAGTTGGCGCTTCAGCGCTGACTCCTGCCCCACGGCGGTCGACCCGAGTGAGCGCCTTAACGCCTGCACCGGCCCCATCCAAATCTCATTGTTGTCCACCACGCGGCGCAATACCGCGCGTCATTTCCAGCATAGTGTGTCGCGCGCCGCGCTTGCGGCCCCGCGCCACGACCGATGAAGCGTACTCCGGCTGCCGGCCGCCGATCCAATGAGTTATGCTGAAATGCGTTATAAGCTGCGCTCATATCACGACGATGGATCTCACCCTGCTCCGCGCGTTCGCGACGGTCGCGCGCGAAGGCAACCTGACACGCGCCGCCGTGCATTTGCACCTGACGCAGCCGGCCGTCAGCCTGCAGATCAAGCATCTGCAGGAAACGCTCGGCGTCACGCTGTTTACGCGCACGTCGCGCGGGCTCGCACTCACGCGCGACGGCCAGACGCTGTTGCCGCATGCGGAACGCGCGCTCGCCGCGGCCGCGGACGTGCAACGCGCCGCTGCTGCGCTGCGGCACGAGGTGCGCGGCCTGCTGCGGATCGGCACGATCCTCGATCCGGGTTTCCTGCGGCTCGGCGGCTTCCTGCGCGCGCTCGTCGAAACCCACCCGCAGATCGAGACGGCACTGCGGCACGGGATGTCGGGCTGGGTGATCGAGCAGGTGCGCACACAGGCGCTCGACGTCGGCTATTACATCGGCCGGCCGGGCGAGGACGACCCGCTCGACGGCGCACTGTTCCACACCGTCACGCTCACGCATTTCGAGTACCGCGTGCTCGCGCCGGCCGGCTGGAAGGAGCGCGTGCAGCGTGCACACGACTGGCGCTCGCTTGCCACGCTGCCGTGGATCTGGACGCCGCCGGCGTCCGCGCACCACCGGCTGCTGTCGCGGCGCTTCGCGGAAGCCGGCGCGCAGCCGGTGAAGGTTGCCGAGGTCGACCAGGAGCAGTCGATGCTCGATCTCGTCAAATCGGGGATCGGATTGACGCTCGCGCGCGACTCGACCGCGCTGGCCGAAGCGCACGCACATGCGCTGACGATCGTCGAACGCGTGACGGTGCCGACCGAACTGACGTTCGTGACACTCGCGGAGCGGTGCGACGAACCGGCTATCGCGGCGGCGCTGCGGCTGATCGAAGCGCAGTGGGCGATATGAGTGCTGCTGATGGCGCTGCGGCCGGCCGCGCACCGGGCATCAACGGCCTGACACGCCGCCGGCCGGCTGTCCTCGGCCGGCGCCCGTGCGGACCATCGCATCTACGCGAACGGTGGAATCAGGGGGCCGAGCTCCCGGCCGCGTCGTGTCGCCGCGTCCCGCCGCTCGTCACGCCACCTTCGCGGGCTTTTTGCTAGATTGTGCGTTCGCACCCCGCGAGACCCCGATTGAAGGAGACCCGCATGGCCCGCAACATCGAGATCAAAGCCCGCGCCCGCGAATTCGACCAGCTGCGCGAACGCGCGGCAACCCTCGCGACCGAAGCGCCGCTGTTCTACCGCCAGCAGGATTTCTTCTACGACGTGCCGCGCGGCCGGCTGAAGCTGCGCCGCTTCGAGGACGGCACGCCGGCCGAACTGATCTTCTACCAGCGCGACGACCGCGACGGCCCGAAGGCGTCGTACTACACGCGCAGCCCGGTGACGAACCCCGACGCGATGCACGCGCTGCTCGCCACCGCGCTGACCACGCGCGGGATCGTGACGAAGGAACGGCACGTGTACCTCGCGGGCCGCACGCGCATCCATCTCGACCGCGTCGACGGCCTCGGCGATTTCATCGAACTGGAAGTCGTGCTCGGCCCCGACGACGATGAAACCGGCGGCGAAGCCGAAGCACACGACGTGTTCGCGAAGCTCGGCGTGTCGCAGGACGATCTCGTCGCGGTCGCGTACGTCGACCTGCTGAACGCCGGCACGCAACACGAAGCGGCCTGATCCAGCCCTGCCCCGTGGCGGCGCAACCTGCGCCGCCTTCAACCCAGCTGCCGCTCTGTTGCCGCGTTATGCGGCGCCGGGCGCCAGGTGCGCGAGCGGCAGCGCGCCGTTGCGCTTGAAGGTCGTCAGCACAATGTTCGAGCGCACGCTGTCGACGCCCGGCACGCGCATCAGCTTCTTCATCACGAACTGCGACAGCGCGTTCAGGTCGGGCGCGACGATCCGCAGCAGGTAGTCGGCATCGCCCACCACCGCATGGCATTCGAGCACTTCGGGCAGCACGTCGATCTGCTGCTGGAACTGCTCGATGATCGAATCGCCGTGGTGCTTGAGCTTCAGGCTCGTGAACGCGGTGACGCCGAGCCCGAGCTTTTCGGGGCGCAGCATCACGCGATAGCCTTCGATCACGCCGGCCGCCTCGAGCCGCTGCAGCCGCCGGCCGATCTGCGACGGCGACAGCGGCACCTCCTCGCCGAGCTGCTGATGCGTCGCGCGGCCGAAGCGCTGCAGCACGTCCAGCAGCGCGAGATCGAAGTGATCGAGTTCCAGCATGAGCATGCTCCGCATTGATTCGCAATTTGATGCGCGATTATCGCACAATACAACGAATCAACGCCAATATTGCGCCCATTCCGCGTGCAGCCCGCTCTACACTTGCATGGTTACCCACCGCCACGTGCAGAGCCAGATCATGTCCACCGTCGTTACCGCGAAACTGCAGGAGCAGTTCGATGCGGGCCTCGAAACCCGCGCCGATTTCACCATCGACCAGCCGCTTGCGCGTTACGGCCAGGTCGACCACGCGGTGTGGAAGCAGCTCTATGCACGCCAGTCGGTGCTGCTGCGCGGGCGCGCGTGCGACGCGTTCGTCGCGGGGCTCGGGAAGATCGACCTGCCGGCCGATCGCGTGCCGTCGTTCGCCGACGTGAACCGCCAGTTGAAGCCGGCAACGGGCTGGGAGATCGTCGCGGTGCCGGGCCTCGTGCCCGACCGCGTGTTCTTCGAGCATCTCGCGAACCGGCGCTTCCCGGTCACCTGGTGGATGCGTCGTCCCGACCAGCTCGACTACCTGCAGGAACCCGACTGCTTCCATGACCTGTTCGGCCACGTGCCGCTGCTGATCGACCCGGTGTTCGCCGACTACATGCAGGCGTACGGCCGCACCGCGCTTGCGGTCGCCGACGACGAAGCGGCGCTGGCGCGCCTCGCGCGGCTCTACTGGTATACGGTGGAATTCGGGCTGATCCGCGACCCGCGCGGCACGAACGGGCTGTCGATCTACGGCGCCGGGATCGTGTCGAGCAAGGGCGAAAGCCTGTACAGCCTCGAGAGCGCGGCGCCGAACCGGCTCGGCTTCGACCTCGAGCGCGTGATGCGCACGAAGTACCGGATCGACACGTTTCAGAAGACCTATTTCGTGATCGACGATTTCGCGCAACTGTTCGCGCTCGCCGACGTCGACGGCCGTGCGCTGGCCGACCGGCTGGCGGCGCTGCCCGAGTTCGCCGCCGGCGCGGTGCTCGATACCGATCGCGTGCTGCATCGCGGCACGGGCGAAGGCTGGCCCGACGACGCCGACGCATGACGCTCGAACGCGCCGGGACCCGCTGCTGCCGGTCTCCCGATCGCCGTCCCCGGGTGCCCGTCGCACAACTATGAAACAATGACCGGTGCCGGCTTCGCCGCGCGGCGCAGCCGCGCGCGGGCGCCGTTACCGACCGAGAGGTGCAAGATGATCCACAAGCTCACATCAGAAGAACGCAAGACCCGGCTCGAAGGCCTGCCGCTCTGGACGGCCGTACCGGGCCGCGACGCGATCCAGCGCAGCCTGCGCTTCGCCGATTTCAATGAAGCGTTCGGCTTCATGACGCGCGTCGCGATCAAGGCGCAGGAAATGAACCACCATCCGGAATGGTTCAACGTGTACAACCGCGTCGACGTCACGCTGTCGACCCACGATGCCGACGGCCTGACCGAACGCGACATCGAACTGGCGCTGTTCATCGACCGTGCCGGCGCGCACGCGCGCCCGGCCGCCTGACGCCTTCCACTACCGCCGCGCGTCTTGCGATGCGCGGCGCGTCAACTTTTCATTTCGATGAACGTTTTCTAGGATGTAGTCAGCGAAAGCCTTCAGCTTTCCAAGCCATCCTTAAGGCGCACGTAAGTCTCGTACGCATTCCGTGCCTTGGGGTCCAAACCTTCCAGTTGTAGCGCGCTTTCGCGCTGTACAATCAGCAGCGCATACGGCTTGGAGAGCGCGCTGGCCTCTTCGCAGAGTTTGAGTTCGTCGCCGCTCGACGGCGAGCGGGCGCGCCAGAAATTGATCGCGGCTTCTAGGTCGTTGATCGAAATATCGGACATGATTGGATTTAATCGTTCGCTGGCCGCCATGCTTGATGTCAGGTGTTGCGGCGCCCCTGTGGAAACGGCGTCGTGCTATCCGCGTGCCTGAACCGCCAACCCATTGTACTTGAGCGAACTTCATGCGACTCCTTCTGATCGAAGACGACCGCCCCATCGCACGCGGTATCCAGAGCAGCCTCGAGCAGGCTGGCTTCACCGTCGACATGGTGCATGACGGCATCTTTGCCGAACAGGCGCTGGCACAGAACCGCCACGAACTCGTGATCCTCGACCTCGGCCTGCCGGGCATCGACGGGATGACGCTGCTCACGCGCTTCCGCCAGACCAACCGCCACACGCCCGTCATCGTGCTGACCGCTCGCGACGAGCTGAACGACCGGATCCAGGGCCTGAACTCCGGCGCCGACGACTACATGCTCAAGCCGTTCGAGCCGGCCGAGCTCGAAGCGCGCATCCGCGCGGTGATGCGCCGCAGCGGCCCGCACAGCGACATGCCGCGTCCGGAAGTGTCGCTCGGCGGCGTCCGCCTGTCGGGCGTCGACCGCCGCATCTTCAACGACGACAAGCCGCTCGAACTGTCGCCGCGCGAATTCGCGGTGCTCGAAATGCTGCTGCTGCGCCACGGCCGCGTCGTCAGCAAGGCCCAGTTGCAGGATCACCTCACGCACTTCGGCGGCGATCTCGGCGACACCGCGATCGAAGTCTACGTGCACCGCGTGCGCAAGAAACTCGAGCAGTGCCGTGTCGAGATCGTCACGGTGCGCGGCTTCGGCTACCTGCTGCAGGAAATCCGCCAGACGGCGAGCGTCTGAGCGGCGCCGCGCGCCGGGCGGCCACGTGCCGCCCGCGTGTGCGCGCAGCTCCGCGTCGCCGCCCGGCGCACGACCGCGCCGCTCCCCGTGAGCGGCGCTTATCCATTTGCCCGTCGAAATGTCTCCTGATCCGGCTGTGACCACCAGCCTGCGCCGCTCGCTGCTTCGGCGCCTCGCCGCCCCGCTGTCGATGCTCGCGCTGATGAGCGGCCTGATCGCCTACTGGCTCGCGTGGCAATACACGCAGCACGTGATCGACCGCTCGCTCGCGGATCTCGCGACCGCCATCTCCAAACAGATCCAGATCGCCGGCCCCGACGCGCCGTTCACGGTGCCGCCGCTCGCGCAGGCGATGTTCTCCGATCCCGCCGAAGCGCTGATCTACCGGATCAGCGACGGCGAACAGGAGCTCGCCGGCGATCCGAAGCTGCCGCTGCAAGGCATCAACGTGCGCCGCATGCATCACGCGTACGTATTCGAAGCCGAATACGACAACCGCGCGGTACGGGTTGCGCAGGTGCGCGTCGACAATGTCGAGGGTGGCAGGCCGATGGTCGTCGAAGTCGCGCAGCCGGTGCGGCACCGCTACCGGATCGCGGCCGAATTCCTCGTCGCGATCATGATGCCGCTGCTGCTGCTGCTGCTCGCGGGCTGGGGCATCGTCTGGCGCGTCGTGAACCAGCAGCTCGGCCCGCTCACGCACCTGGCCGATTCGCTGAACCGGCAAACCCACACGTCGCTGGAACCGGTCGACGAAACCGAGGTGCCGCTGGAAATCCGGCCGCTGACGAGTGCGATGAACGCACTGCTCGGGCGCCTGAAGACCGCGCTCGACGCGCAGCGCAAGTTCATCGCCGATGCTGCGCACCAGCTGCGCACGCCGCTAACCGCCGTGAAGCTGCACGCCGAGCAGGCGGCCGTTGCACGCGACCCGCACCAGACCTTCGCCGCGGTGCGCGAACTGCGCGCGGCCGCCGACCGCGCGGTGCGGCTATCCAACCAGCTGCTGTCGCTCGCCCGTGCGGAACCGGGCGAACAGGCCGCGCGGTTCGTCGACGTCGACCTCGCCGCGATGGCGTTCGAGACGGGTGCTGAATGGGTGCCGCGCGCACTCGCGTCGCACGTCGACCTCGGATTCCAGCGCACCGACGATCCGGGTGACGACGAGAAGCTGGTCGTGCGCGGCAATCCCGTGCTGTTGCGCGAGGTGATCGCGAACCTGCTCGACAATGCGCTGAAGTACGTGCCGCTCGCGCGGCCGGACGGTGCGCGGATCACGGTGAACGTCGCGCGCGGCGCGCTCGAGGACGGCCAGCCGGCCGCCGAGATCGTCGTCGAGGACAACGGCCCCGGCGTGCCCGCCAACCAGCAGGCCGACCTGTTCAAGCGCTTCTTCCGCGGCGACGCGCAAAGCGGCAACGGTGTCGAAACGGGCGCCGGGCTCGGCCTCGCGATCGTGCACGACATCATCGCGATGCACGGCGGCACCGTATCGTACGAGGATGCATCGGAAGGCGGCTCGCGCTTCGTGGTGAGGGTGCCGCTGGCCGCGCGCACCGAGAAGCCGGCCAGCGAGACGCCGGCCGCCGCGTCGACGCACTGAACGATTCGCGGCGGGCGGCCGCCGGTCGGGCCGCGCGCCGGATGAGGAAGGCGGAAAGCACGGCTGCACGACGCGGCAGCCATCCGCTGAAACGGCAGCGGCAGCACACGATGCGCCGCCGCCTGTGTCACTTCCTGCTTTTCTTGTCCTTCGATCGGGACTCGGACTTGCCGTCCTTCTTGTCCTTCTTCTTTTTCTTCTTCCCGCCGTCGTCGGACGTCGCGAGCAGCGTGCCGCGGCAAGACGCCGCACCACAATGGCACGCGTATTCGCGCTTGAGCGACTTCGTCAGCTTCGCATCGATCACGAGGCCGTAGTCGTAGAACAGCTCCTCTTCCGGCCCGATGTCGCGCAGCGCGTGGATGAACACGCGGCCTTTGACTTCCTCGGCTTCGCAGTTCGGCGCGCACGAGTGGTTGATCCAGCGCGCGCTGTTGCCGTCGATCTTGCCGTCGATCACCCCGCCCTCGTCCAGTGCGAAGTAGAACGTATGGTTCGGTTCGCTCGGGTCGTGCGGGTGGCGGCGCAGCGCTTCCTTCCACGAAATTCGTTCGCCCTTGTATTCCACTACGCGCTCACCGGCCTTGATCGGCGCCACGGCGAACACGCCCTTGCCGTGTACTCCCGAGCGGCGCACCGCGATCCTGCGTGAACTCATCGAACGAATCCTTGTGAAGACGACTTGAATGGAAGGCGGCCGCGATCACGGCCTGGCGTCGCGCCAAACGAAAACGCGGCACCGGTCGGTGCCGCGTCGGGGCATGCGGCGAATCACCCGCATCCTACACGTTCACGATTGCTTCGTTCAACATCACGCGCAATATTGCGCGCGCGGCGCTCAACGCTGGCCGAATGCGATGTCGCCGAACAACGCCTTGTGCTCGCGCGGCTGCGAGCGCCAGTATTGCGGCGGCGCCGTCACCTGCGCGCCGAGCTCGGCCGCCGCGTGCCACGGCCAGCGCGGGTCGTACAGCATCGCGCGCGCCATCGCGACGAAATCGGCATCGCCGGCCTCGATGAGCCGGTTCGCATGCGCGGGCTCGTTGATCAGGCCAACGGCAACCGTCGGCATGCCGACCGCGCGCTTCACGGCCTGCGCGAACGGCACCTGGTAGCCAGGCGACAACGGAATCTTCTGCAGCGGCGACACGCCGCCGGACGACACGTCGATCCAGTCGCAGCCGCGGCGCTTCAGTTCGTGCGCGAATGCGATCGTATCGTCGAGCTCCCAGCCGCCTTCGACCCAGTCGGTCGCGGACACGCGCACGCCGACCGGCCGGTCCTCCGGAAACGCCGCACGCACGATCTCGAAGATCTCGAGCGGAAAGCGCATGCGGTTTTCGCGCGAGCCGCCGTATTCGTCGGTGCGCTGGTTCGCAAGTGGCGACAGGAACTGGTGCAGCAGGTAACCGTGTGCCGCGTGCACCTCGATCGCGTCGATGCCGAGCCGCGCGGCCCGCTTCGCCGAGGCCGCGAACGCTTCGCGGATCCGGTTCAGGCCCGCGGCGTCGAGTGCGAGCGGCGGCGTCTCGCCGTCCTTGTGCGGCACGGCCGACGGCGCATGCGGCAACCAGCCGCCGTCGGCGACGGACACGAGCTGGCCACCCTGCCACGGCACGTTGCTCGACGCCTTGCGCCCCGCATGCGACAACTGCATCGCGACGCGGACCGGCGAATGCTTGCGGATCGCGGCCAGCACGGGTTTCAGCGCGGCTTCGGTCGCGTCGTCCCAGAGGCCGAGATCGCCATGCGTGATGCGCCCGTCGGGTTCCACCGCGGTCGCCTCGATGCAGAGCAGCCCCGCGCCCGACAGCGCGAGATGGCCGAGGTGAATCATGTGCCAGTCGGTCGCTTCACCGCGTTCGGCCGAATACTGGCACATCGGGGAAATCACGATCCGGTTCGGAAGGGTCACGCCGCGCAGCGTGAACGGGGAAAACAGCGCAGTCATGGAAGCCGCTCGCCAGGAAAGGAAAGAGCGGACGAGCGTAGCACGCAGGCCGGAAGCGTGCTGGCGGTGCTCCCGGCAGTAAGCGGATGGTCAGGCACGGCCCGCGGTGGGTTGCCGGCACGGCGGGAAAGGTGGCAAACGCCGCGCATACGGCGATGCGCCGGCCTGCAACGGATGCGGGCCGGGCAATACCTTCGCGGCGAACGGCAGCGCCGCTTGCGGCGTCAGAGTCCGACGCTGTCGAGCCACTCCGCGAACATGCGTCGCGCGGCCGCCTCGAGCGCGGGGCCGTGCTGCGCGGTATCGGTACGCAACTGGCGCGCGTCGATGCCGGGCGTCGCCGCGATTTCGCCGGCGTTCGCGATCAGCCACGGTTCGAAGCGGTCGGTGCGGATTTCCGGATGGCATTGCAGCGCCAGCACGTGCTGGCCCCATGCGAATGCCTGGTGGCGGCAAGCCGGTGTCGATGCGAGATGAATCGCACCGCCCGGCAGGTCGAACGTGTCGCCATGCCAGTGCAGCATCGACGTCGCCGCACCATCGAGATGGCGCAGCGGCGAGGCGCGGCCGGCATCGGTGAGCGTCAGCGGCGCCCAGCCGAGTTCGTGCTGCGCGGCCGGATAGACGCGTGCACCGAGCGCCCGGGCGATGAACTGCGCACCGAGGCAGATGCCGAGGATCGGCAGCCCTGCGTCGATGCGCTTGCGCACGAGCGCCGCGAGCGGTGCGATCGTCGGATACTGCGCATCGTCGTACACGCTGAGCGGCCCGCCGAGCACGACGAGCAGCGACGGCTCGAGCACGTCGAGCACCTCGACCCGCGACGACCCGACGTCAACGTAGCGCACCCGCCGGCCCCGTTCGCCGAGCACCTGCTCGAAGCTCCCGAGATCCTCGAAATGCACGTGGCGGATCGCCACGACTTCAGCGTTCATCATCGGCCTCCCGGTCGATCGACGGACGTCAGCCGGCGAAAATCTTCCAGGTCTTCTTCTGAGTCGCCGCGTCGGCCTCTTCCTGCACCGAGCAGTCGAGACGCAGATCGCTGTCGGACATCGAGATGTCGAGCGCCGCGCAGTGATGCACGGTCTTCTTCGACAGCTTGCCCGGCTGGAAGTGAGCGCACGTCAAGCACATGCGCTGCGGCGGCGTCGCACCGGCCACCTGCAGTTCGCGCAGCGTCTTCAGCAGCGCGCGATACAGTGCGCCCTGCTCGTCCGCGCCGAGCTTGCCGACGGCTTTCGTCAGGAATTCAGGCCATTGCAGCGCCTTCTTCGCAGCCGTCCGGCCACGGGCCGACAGGCGCACGGCGAGTGCGCGGCCGTCGTCCAGCGCACGGCGCTTCTCGACGAGACCCTTGGTCTCGAGCGTGCTCACCGCATCGCTCGTGGTCGCCGCGGTCAGCTGCGTCTCGCGCGCGATCTCGCCGAGCCGCATCGGGCCCTTGCGCTGCAGCAGCAGCACGAGAATCTCGCCCTGTGTCGGCGTGAGACCCGCGCCTTCCGCCCAATCCCATGCCTGGCTTCGCATGGCCGTACTCAACCGCAGCAGGCTGTGGGTCACACGTCCCGAAGCCTGATTCCCGTAAACGCCTTCGCTCATAGTCTTTTCGCTTTGCCGCCGCCCGGTTTGCCGAGCGGCCGTAGTGTGGAGATCGAATGTCCATCTCAAAACAGACACGCTCTTGCGAGTGCATCAGCACGGCCGTCGCGAGGGCACACGCGGCGGTCGCGTTCGCGGCGACCGGTAAGACACGCATCGTTCCGGTGTCCGCAAAGCCGACATTCTAAGCGAGAGCGGAAAATCGCACAGCTAAGTTATCCCCTTCATTCTGTGGAAAATCGCTGGATAACCAAAATTTTTCGTTGTGCCTGCAATGCCGGCCGCCCGCCGAACGGTGCGTATGGACATTTTCCTGTTCGGATCGGCCATCGGGCCGACCGCAATGATCCACCGGGTTATCCCGCGCACAGATCGTTGACTTTGCAGCGGAATATCCGGTTATCCACAGATTTTCAAGACAACCGGCAACGATTTCGGCCTCAATCGGGGCTACCCGCCGTTCAGTGAATCGCGACTCGGTCGAGCCCGTAATCTGCAAAACATTTTTTCACTCGCGCCAACGTAAGCACTGCTGGCGGACCGTCTCGTTGAGCGATTTTTCCTGTTTGAAAACGGTTCTCAACCACGATGCGTCGTTGACGCGCGCCTGGGCCAGCGCGCCGATCTCGTCGAGTGCCGCGCGCGAACCGAGCGCGGCCGCATGCGGCGCGATCCGGTCGAGCGTATCGAGGATGTCTTCGGCGATCGTGCGGCGCTCACCCGTCTGAGGATTCACGCAGGTGCCCTCGAGCCCGAAGCGGCACGCCTCGAAACGGTTGAACGTGTAGACGAGGTAGTCGTCCTCGGACAGCTTCAGCGGCCGGTCGGTCAGCAGGTAGCGCGCGAGCGTCTGGATGTAGCAGGCGATCGCCGCCGCCCGGTCGACCGACAGCGGCGTGTCCATCACGCGCACCTCGATCGTCCCGTAGCCGGGCTTCGGGCGGATATCCCAGTAGAAGTCCTTCATCGAGTTGACGACACCGGTGTTCACCATCTTCGTGAAGTACTCCTCGAAGCTGTCCCAGGTCAGCACGAACGGCGCGCGGCCCGACAGCGGGAACGCGAACACCGAATTCAGGCGTGCCGAATGGAAGCCGGTGTCGACGTTCTGCACGAACGGCGACGACGCCGACAGCGCGATGAAGTGCGGAATGAAGCGCGACATCGAGTGCAGCAGGAACAGCGCGCTGTCGGGATCGGGGCAGCCGATGTGCACGTGCTGGCCGAACACGGTGAACTGCTTGGCGAGATAGCCGTACAGCTCGGAGATGTACTGGAAGCGCGGCGCATCGTAGATCTGCCGGTCGCTCCATTGCTGGAACGCGTGCGTGCCGCCGCCGGCCAGCCCGACGTTGAGCTGGTCGGCCGCCTTCACGAGCACGTCGCGGATCGCGTGCAGCTCGCTCACCGCCTGCTCGTGCGAATGGCAGATGCCGGTCGACAGCTCGATCATGCTCTCGGTGATTTCCGGCGTGATGTTGCCCGGAAAGGTCTCGCCCTGGATCAGGCGCATCAGGTCGGAGGCCGCTTTGGTCAGGTCGTAGTTGTGTGTGTTGACGACCTGGATCTCCAGTTCGACGCCGAACGTAAACGGCTCGGAATTGACGAAGGTTTCGAGTGCCATGGCAGGTTCCGGAATCAGTTGCTGTCGCTGCGTTCACCGACCGCCGACAGGCAGCGGTAGACGATGAACGGGCTGACGAGCTGCAGGATCACGATCGTGCACATCACGATCGCGCGCAGGTGCGGGTCGAAATTCGGATAGAGCTGGTAGGTGTCGTCGACGAGCAGGTACGACAGCGCGGACATCGGCGTAAGCGCGATGCCGAGCGCAATGCCCTGCTTCATCCCGATGCCGCTCGGCTTCGCGAACGCGACGACGCCGGCCAGCTTCGCGACGAGCCGCGTGACGATCAGCACGATTGCAAGCAGACCGCCGAGCGCGATGTCGCCCCACGTGAACGACGTGAGCGTGAGCACGAACAGGACCACCGTCAGCAGCCAGCCGGCCGTGCCGAAATGCTCGGGCCACAGTTGCGGGCGCGCTTCGAGATTCTTCACGATGATGCCCGCGAGCAGCAGCGTGAGCAGCGTCGACAGCTTCAGTGCCTGGGCCACGGCGATCGCGAGCATCACGAGCCCGAACAGCGCGACGAACGAATGCTCGTCGCGCATCGTCGCGGTCATGTGGCGGAACAGGTAGTTGCACGAACGCGCGACGACATACGCGACGATGAACGATCCCGCGAGCAGGTAGACCGGCTGCAGGATCGTCGCGAAAACGTTGCCGTACGCTTCCTGGTGGAGCCAGCTCGTCACGAGCTTGGTCAGCACGATCGCATACACGCTGTTGAGCGCGGTGAGCGTGATGAGGCGTTGCGACACCTGCCCTTCCGCGCGCAGCTCGGTCTTCAGCTGGATCACCATCGATGGCGACGTCGCGATCGCAATCGCCGACAGCACGAGCGCGACCATCCCCGATACGCCGAGCGCGAGCATCACGAACAGCACCAGCACGAACGTCAGCGTGGCTTCGGTGAGGCTCGACGCGACGAGCCACGGATTGCGCCGGATCCAGCGCAGGTCGAGACGGCTGCCGAGCTCGAACAGCAGCAGGCCGAGCGCGACGTCGATCAGCAGCCGCGAGGTTTCGTCGGTGCTTGCATCGATCACGCCGAATCCGAACGATCCGGCGATCAGACCGATCACCGCATAACCGGTGATGCGCGGCAGGCGCCATGCGCGATAGCACAGCTCGCCACACAGGCCGGCCGCGAACAGCGCGAGCCCGGCCCAGAACACGGCATCCGGCGTAAGCGGCCAGTTGGGCAGGAATGAGAACGCCGACTTCATCGTGGTGACTTCTCCTTTGGAAGCGACCGCCAGCGACACGGGGTCAAGCGTCAGAAATGGATGCGCGCCGGCTGGGTATCGCCCCGAATGTGATTGTTGTGGTCGACGACGGCGGGACATGGGATCCGCCTTTTCCGCCACACGGCGGAAAGTCGTTCAGGTTGCCGATCTGGATTGTCGGCCTGGTGTGTGAACGGACTGCGCAGCCTCGAAGATTCAGATTCGAAATCGTGCCGACCGTTCCATTGAAGCACGTCCGGCGCCTGGCCGAACGAACGTGAAGGAAACCGATTGTGCCACAGGTTTTTCGCTCTGGAACCGATTGAATCGACTCGCGGCGCTGTGCGGCACCACAGGTCTTTGGTTTCAAAGGTTTACTTGTATATATACGTAGTAGAAGTTAACAAAGGACGCGCATTTCTGTGGATAACTTTGGTTTACGCTGACGGATCAATGGGTTGGCGAAACCATAACCGGTTGCACAGGCTGTTCGTGCACAGACGTTTGAGTTGGGTAACTTTGGGGCCGCCTCACAGCTGTGCCGAGTTGCCCAGTTTACGTCCACTGTGATTGCACACGAAGTGCGAGCGGATTCCGCGCGGTTATCCACAGCATCGGGTGGATAACCTTGCGTGAAAAAGTCGGGAAACTGTGAGCGGCCCGGGTGAGCAGTCAGCCGGCCTGGCCGACACGGCGCGCGCGCAAGGCGCGGATCAGGAAGCGTGCGGGGTCGACGGCATCGGCAAGTTCGCGCTCGAGCGGCCACGGCTCGCCTTCGAGTTGCGAGGCGATCAGTTCGGCGCCGAGTGCGGCCCACACGAGGCCGCGCGAGCCGAAGCCGAATGCGCCGTAGAGTCCGGGCATGCGCGGCAGGTCCCGTGCCTGGGCACCGCTCAGCGCACGTGCATTGGCGATGGCGCCTGCTTCGTCCGCGAGCGGGCCGAGCAGCGGCAGGCGGTCGCCGACGACCCAGCGGAACGCGACGCGGCCGCGCAAGGTGTCGGGATCCGGCAAGTCGCCGATCAGGCCCGGCAGCAGATGCCGCACGCGCTCGAGGTTTTCGAGGTGGCCGGCCGCGCGCATCGCGGGATCGACGTCGTCGGGTTCGAACGTTGCGCCGATCAGCAGCGTGCCGTCGTCGAGCGGCACCGCGTAACCGTCGCCGATCGCCGGGCACGGCAGCGGTGCCGTGGTGCCGGGGGGCAGCAACGTGAGCTGGCCACGCACCGGTTGCAGCGCGACATGCCGCAGCCCGGCAAGACGCGCGGCGTCGCCGGCATTCGCGAGCACGACGACGGGCGCTTCGGCCAGCGTGCCGCCCGCATCGTCGAGGGCATGCCATGCGTCGCCCCGCCGCTCGAGCCGTGCAACGCCGGTGGACGCGAGCAAGTGCACGCGCTCGCCGGCTGCCGCGCATTGGGCCGCGCAAAGGCCGGCCGGCCAGACGGCGCCGCCGTGCGGAAACAGCAGGCCGCCCTGCGCGACCGGCAGGTTCAGATGAGTGCGCGCGGCATCGGCGTCGAGCAGCGACACATAGTCGGACGGTGCGCCGAACGCATCGAATGCATCGCGCATCCGCGCGAAGTCGTCGGCCGATTCGGCGAGATGGATCATCCCGTGCGTGCTGCGCGCAAATGCGTGGCCCGCGCGTTCGAGTGCGCGCCAGCGTGCGATCGCGTGCAGGAAGCCGCCGCGCGTGAGCCGGCTCGCGACGTTGTCGTCGCGTGTCATCAGTGGATGGAATACGCCGGCCGGATTGCCCGACGCTTCGCTCGCGATCCGGTCGTGCCGCTCGATCAGCGTGACGTCCCAGCCGCGCGCGGCTAGGCGTTCGACGACTGCGCAGCCCGCCAGGCCCGCACCGATCACGATCGCGCGGCGCGTCGCAACGGGCAGTGCGAGCGGCGGCTCGTGCCGGCGTGCACGCCAGCGCGGCGCATATTCGCCGACGAGCAGATCGTCGGCCTCGCGATACGTGAAACCTGCTTTGCCGAGTGCGTGTTTCAACACGTCGGAATGCGCAGGCGTCGCAAACGTTGCGCATTCGCCGGCGATTTTGGAGAGCGTGCGAACGATGTCGGCCGCGCGGAGATCGGCATCGTCCGATGATGTGACGCCGTCAATACAGAACGCGTCGGCGCGCGCGACGATCTTCCCCAGCATGTCGATCGCATCGCCAAATGCGAGCGTGAGCACCACGCGCCCTTCGTCGAATTCGAGCCGATGCACGCCCGGTACGAGTATCGGCCACGCGTCGGCAAGCGCATCGACATCCGTCGAGATGGTTGTGTTCGCAACGATATGCGAAGCTGCGCGGCGCAGGTCGTCGCGCGAGAACGGATGCGGTTCGACTGCGACAAAATGCAGCCGCTCGCAGCGCGCGGGATCGGCGCGCCACGCGGCCCAGGCCGCGAGGAAGCTGCCGCCCGCGCCGAATCCGGTCGCGACGATCGTGAACGTACGGCGGCCCTGCCAGCGCGCCGGCAGCCCGTTGCCCGCGACGAACACGCGATGCGCAAGCGCGCCTGACGCGCCGCGATGGAGATCGCCGAACTCGGGCGAGACGAGCGTGCCGTCGTCGCGAAGCGCGAGCGTGGCGGGAACAAGTCGGTCGGTCATGCGAAACAAAAAACGTGGCAGCCAAGCCTGGCAAGGGATTGCGCGGGGCCGTCCGACCGGTCGTTGGAAAAAGCCAACGGGGCGGCGCTCGGGCGGACCGCGCTGCGTATCCTGTCCGGTTGGTGCTGGTCAAAAAACGGGCAGTCGATGATTCATTCGGCGAAATACCGATGAAAATCTTTGAAACCCTTGTCGTTATTGGGTTTGCGCTGCGCTATCATAGCAACGCCGTACCGCGGGGTGGCCGCCGGCTAACCGGAGGGCGCGTCGCGCGGGCCAGGATTCGGCGCTGTGTCGTCGGAGTCTGACTCTCGACGGCACGGTTCGCGCACGTATAATCGGCGCGTTCGCGCTGTTCGTGTCAACCTAACCTGATAAAGGAACCTTAATGAACAAACAGGAACTGATCGACGCCGTCGCCGCCCAAACGGGCGCCAGCAAGGCTCAAACCGGCGAAACGCTGGACACGCTGCTCGAAGTCATCAAGAAGGCCGTGTCGAAGGGTGATGCGGTTCAGCTGATCGGCTTCGGCAGCTTCGGTTCGGGCAAGCGCGCAGCACGTACGGGCCGCAACCCGAAGACCGGCGAAACCATCAAGATCCCGGCAGCCAAGACGGTCAAGTTCACGGCTGGCAAGGCGTTCAAGGACGCCGTCAACAAGCGTTAAACCAGCGCCTGTTCCAAGAAAAACCCGCCTTTCGGCGGGTTTTTTGTTGGGCGCGCGCAGCATTTTCGCCACAGTCCGCGCCCCTCTTGCAAGATTTAACGGTTGTTTTTACAACGCGTTACGCGTGCACGATCTGCGTGTCGCCGTGCTCGTCGTCGTCGTGCGAATCGATATCCCACGCCGGGAACGGATCGTCGAACGCGTGCCATCCTGCCGCGCCGAGTGCGAATTCCGCATCGGTCAGCAGGCACGCGTCGAGTTTCGCGCGCCATGCATCCGCGTCGAGCGCGATGCCGATCAGCACGAGTTCCTGCCGCCGATCGCCCACGGCACGATCGTCGAGATCGCCATGCCATTCGGCGCGGATTTCAGCGAGCAGCTCGTCGTCGTCCGGCCATTCCGCACGATCCTGCGCAGCCCACCAGAGACCCGCCGGGCCATGCCGGCATACGCCGCCCGCCTGCGACAGCGAGCCCGCGATGTCGTTGCGCGTCGCGAGCCAGAAGAAACCCTTGCTGCGCAGCACGCCCGGCCACTCCTGGTGCAGTAGCGCCCAGAGTCGTGCCGGATGAAACGGCCGGCGCGCGCGGTAAACAAAATTGCCGATTCCGAATTCGTCGGCTTCGCCGTGCACGTGCGCATGATGTTCGTCATGGCAGTCGGGGTCGTCGCAATGCGTGTGACCGTGATCGAGCGACGCAAGCCAGCCCGGCGCATTCGCGGCCTCGTCGAAATCGAAGCGGCCCGTGTTCAGCACTTCGTCGAGCGGCACGTTGCCGAACGTCGACACGACCTGGTGCGCGCGCGGATTGAGTCGCGCGAGGATGTGCTGCAGGCGTGCGAGTTCGTCGGCGCCGACGAGGTCGGCCTTGTTGATCACCAGCACGTCGCAGAACTCGATCTGCTCGATCAGCAGCTCGACGAGCGTGCGGTCGTCCTCTTCCGATGCGGCGATGCCGCGCGTCGCGAGCGCGTCGTCCGAGCCGTAGTCGCGCAGGAAGTTGTACGCGTCGACCACGGTGACGAGCGTGTCGAGCCGCGCGACGGTCGACAGCGACGCGCCGTCGTCGTCGACGAACGTGAAGGTTTCGGCGATCGGCATCGGCTCCGCGATCCCGGTCGATTCGATCATGATCGCGTCGAAGCGGCCTTCGGCCGCGAGCGTGCGGATCTCGACGAGCAGGTCGTCGCGCAGCGTGCAGCAGATGCAGCCGTTCGACATCTCGACGAGGCGTTCCTCGATGTGCGACAGTGCCTGCGCGTCGCGCACGAGCGATGCGTCGATGTTGACCGCCGCGAGATCGTTGACGATCACGGCAACTTTCAGGCCCGCGCGGTTCGCGAGGATGTGGTTGAGCAGCGTGGTCTTGCCGGCGCCGAGGAAGCCGGACAGCACGGTGACGGGCAACGGCTGGTTCATTGCCGGATTCATAGCGATATGCACCAACGGAAAAATTGAAAAAGCGGCCGCGGCACCCTTCCGGGGCGCGATCGGCCCGCGGACGGGCGAAATTGCGGCGCGAGCCCGCATTGTGCATCAAACGCGCGCCGGCCGGCCGGTACCGCGTCAGGCCGCGCTGCGGCACCCCGTCATTGTGCGGGCGGCAGCAGCTTCCACTGCGACAGGATGCCGGCGATCTGCCGCGCGTACTTGTCGCGCAGCGACGGGGTTTCCGAATGATAGGCGCCGACGGCCTGCCACGTGTTGCCGTAGCGGTTCATCTTCTGCTTGAGATGCCACGCGGCAATGTACACGTTCTTGCACGGCTCCATCAGCGTGTCGCGGCCGATGCCGTAGCGCGACAGCGTCGGCAGGTGGATCGAGTTGATCTGCATCAGGCCGTAGTCGACCGAGCCGTTCGTGTTCTTGTTCAGCGCGCCGGGCCGGTTGCGCGACTCCTGCCACGCGATCGCGCGCAGGATCAGCGGATTGACCTGCTGATATTTGGCTGCCTCGTCGAAACAGTCCGCGCGAGCGTTCGCGCTGGCGAAATACACGCCGGCGGCGATCAACGCGATCGAAACGAACCGTCTGTTCATGGTGCGAAATCGACAAGAAAATGCATGGAGGTCGGGAAAACCCGTGCCTGTTATTCGTGCGACTGGAAACGCGCCGCCCGTATCATACCGACAGTCCGTCAGCTTGCGACATGCAGGAAGGAATGCGGCAGCCCGGTTATACCGCATTTCCGTGTCGGTTCATCGTGAAATGGGGACGATGGCCGGCATGCCGAGCACAGCGTCGAATCTTACATATTGCATACGGCTCGCCGAAACCATGTCGTATGTGAGACAGTCTTCGGATCAATGTGATATTTCGGACATGAAAAACTGCTAATGTCGCCTCTTTAGGACTTGGATCCCAGCACTACCGCCGGAAGTGGCCTGAGCCGGCATCGACCCATTCATCCATGACAAGAAATCGCTTCGTTATGCGGCGTGTCGCCACGACCTTGATCGTCGCTGGCATCATCGTCTCGCAGGCCGCCTACGCTCAGGTCACGCTCAACTTCGTGAATGCGGATATCGACCAGGTCGCCAAGGCGATCGGCGCCGCAACCGGCAAGACCATCATCGTCGACCCACGCGTGAAGGGGCAGCTCAACCTCGTGGCCGAACGTCCGGTGCCCGAAGACCAGGCACTGAAGACGCTGCAGTCGGCGCTGCGCATGCAGGGCTTCGCGCTCGTGCAGGATCACGGCGTGCTGAAGGTCGTGCCCGAGGCCGACGCGAAGCTGCAGGGCGTGCCGACCTACGTCGGCAATGCGCCTCAGGCGCGCGGCGACCAGGTGATCACGCAGGTGTTCGAACTGCACAACGAATCGGCGAACAACCTGCTGCCCGTGCTGCGGCCCCTTATCTCGCCGAACAACACGGTGACGGCCTACCCGGCGAACAACACGATCGTCGTGACCGACTACGCGGACAACGTGCGGCGTATCGCGCAGATCATCGCGGGCGTGGACAGCGCTGCGGGCGCACAGGTGCAGGTCGTTCCGCTGCGCAACGCGAATGCGATCGACCTCGCCGCGCAGTTGCAGAAAATGCTCGACCCGGGCGCGATCGGCAACAGCGATGCAACGCTGAAGGTGTCGGTCACGGCCGACCCGCGCACCAACTCGCTGATGCTGCGCGCGTCGAGTGCGTCGCGCCTCGCAGCCGCCAAGCGGCTCGTGCAGCAGCTCGACGCGCCGAGCGCGGTGCCCGGCAACATGCACGTCGTGCCGCTGCGCAACGCCGATGCGGTGAAGCTCGCGAAGACGCTGCGCGGGATGCTCGGCAAGGGCAGTGGCAGCGACAGCGGCTCGTCGGCGTCGTCCAACGATGCGAACAGCTTCAACCAGAGCGGCGGCTCGTCGTCGAGCGGCAACTTCTCGACCGGCACGTCCGGCACCCCGCCGCTGCCGTCGGGCGGCCTCGGCGGCTCGTCGTCGTCTTCGTCGTCGTACGGCGGCTCGTCCGGCGGTGGCGGGCTCGGCACGGGCGGCCTGCTCGGCGGCGACAAGGACAAGGGCGACGACAACCAGCCGGGCGGGATGATCCAGGCCGATGCGGCGACCAACTCGCTGATCATCACGGCGTCGGATCCGGTCTACCGGAACCTGCGCTCGGTGATCGACCAGCTCGATGCGCGGCGTGCACAGGTCTATATCGAGGCGCTGATCGTCGAGCTGAACTCGACGACGCAGGGCAACCTCGGTATCCAGTGGCAGGTGGCGAGCGGCCAGTTCCTCGGCGGCACGAACCTGAACCCCGGGCTGGGCCTGGGCAACAGCATCATCAACCTGACGGCAGGCGGCGTGACCAACGCCGCAGGTGGCGTGACCGGAGGCGGGCTGGCTTCCAATCTCGGGGCACTGAGCCAGGGCCTCAACATCGGCTGGCTGCACAACATGTTCGGTGTGCAGGGGCTCGGCGCGCTGCTGCAGTATTTCGCGGGCGTGAGCGACGCGAACGTGCTGTCGACGCCGAACCTGATCACGCTCGACAACGAGGAAGCGAAGATCGTCGTCGGCCAGAACGTGCCGATCGCGACCGGCTCGTATTCGAACCTGACGAGCGGCACGACGAGCAATGCGTTCAATACGTACGATCGCCGTGACGTCGGCCTGACGCTGCACGTGAAGCCGCAGATCACCGACGGCGGGATCCTGAAGCTGCAGCTCTACACGGAGGATTCGGCGGTGGTCAGCGGCACCACGAACGCGCAGACCGGGCCGACCTTCACGAAGCGTTCGATCCAGTCGACGATCCTGGCCGACAACGGCGAGATCATCGTGCTCGGTGGCCTGATGCAGGACAACTACCAGGTATCGAACAGCAAGGTGCCGCTGCTCGGCGACATCCCGTGGATCGGCCAGCTATTCCGTTCCGAATCGAAGGTGCGTGCGAAAACCAACCTGATGGTATTCCTGCGCCCGGTGATCATCTCCGATCGCAGTACCGCGCAGGAAGTCACGGCCAACCGCTACGACTACATCCAGGGCGTGACGGGCGCGTACAAGTCGGACAACAACGTGATCCGCGACAAGGACGATCCGGTCGTCCCGCCGATGCCGCTGGGGCCGAGCCAGGGTGGCACGCCGGCCGGCAACCTGTTCGATCTTGACAAGATGCGTCGCCAGCAGTTGCAGCGCCAGGTGGCCCCGGTCCCGGCCCAGCCGTTGCCGGAGGCGACGCCTGCGCAGCCGCAGAGCGTGCCGCAGCAAGCCGTGCCGCAACAACCGCTGACGGCCACGCCGGGAGCGTCGCAGTGAGCGACGTGCACGCCTCTTCCACCCACGACGGCGCGCCGGGCGAACGGCAGCCGCCGTCGCCGCTCGCCGCGCGCCTGTTGCCGTACGGCTTCGCGAAGAGCGGCCAGGTGCTGATCGCACACCAGCTCGACGACACGCTCGAGGTGTGGATCAGCGAACGCACGAGCGACGCCGCGCTCGCGGAAATCGCGCGCAACTTCGGCTCGATCTCCGTGCATCGCGTGCCGGCCGACGAGCTCGCGCAGGCGATCAACCATGCGTACGCACGCCAGGACGGCAGCGCCGCGCAGGTGGTCGGCGAGGTCGAAGGCGAAGTCGACCTGTCGCGGCTGATGCAGGACATCCCCGAAGTCGAGGATCTGCTCGAATCGGAAGACGATGCGCCGATCATCCGGATGATCAACGCGCTGCTCACGCAAGCGGCGCGCGAACAGGCATCGGACATCCACATCGAGCCGTTCGAGAACGCCTCGGTCGTGCGCTTTCGCGTCGACGGCACGCTGCGCGACGTCGTGCGGCCGAAGAAGGCGCTGCACGGTGCGCTGATCTCGCGGATCAAGATCATGGCGCAGCTCGACATCGCGGAGAAACGTCTGCCGCAGGACGGCCGCATCACGCTGCGCGTCGGCGGCCGGCCGGTCGACGTGCGCGTGTCGACGCTGCCGACCGGGCACGGCGAGCGAGCGGTGCTGCGTCTGCTGGAAAAGGATGCGCAGCGCCTGAACCTCGAAGCGCTCGGGATGGGCCGCGACACGCTCGTGCAATTCGACAAGCTGATCGCGCGCCCGCACGGCATCGTGCTCGTCACGGGCCCGACGGGTTCGGGCAAGACGACCACGCTGTATGCGTCGATGTCGCGGCTCGAAACCGCGACGACCAACATCATGACCGTCGAGGACCCGATCGAATACGACCTCGGCGGCATCGGCCAGACGCAGGTGAACGAGCGGATCGGGATGACCTTTGCCCGGGCGCTGCGCTCGATCCTGCGCCAGGATCCGGACGTGATCATGATCGGCGAAATCCGCGACCTCGAAACCGCGCAGATCGCGGTGCAGGCATCGCTGACGGGCCACCTCGTGCTCGCGACGCTGCACACGAACGATGCGGCATCGGCCGTCACGCGTCTGACCGACATGGGCGTCGAGCCCTATCTGCTCGCGTCGTCGCTGCTCGGCGTGCTCGCGCAGCGGCTCGTGCGGCAGCTCTGCCCGGTCTGCAAGGAAGAACGCCGGGAAGAAGGCCGCACCGTGTGGCATCCGGTCGGTTGCGACAAGTGCGGGCATTCGGGTTATTCGGGCCGGCGCGGTGTATACGAACTGCTGCTGGTCGACGAGTCGATCCGCTCGCTGATCCACCGCAATGCGGCCGATGCGGAGATTCTCGCCGCGGGCCGCGCGGAAGGGATGCGCACGCTGCGCGACGACGCCGAGCGCTGGCTCGCGTCGGGTGCGACGTCGCTCGAGGAAGTGCTGCGCGTGACGGGAGGCGCATAGCGCGATGCCGGCATTCCGTTTCGAAGCAATCGATGCGGCGGGACGTGCGCAGAAGGGCGTCGTCGATGCCGACAGCGCGCGTGCCGCGCGCGGCCAGCTGCGCACGCAGGGGCTTACGCCGCTCGTCGTCGAGCCGGCCGCCAGCGCGACGCGCGGGGCGCGGTCGCAGCGGCTCGCGTTCGGCCGCAAGCTGTCGCAGCGCGAACAGGCGATCCTCACGCGCCAGCTCGCGAGCCTCCTGATCGCGGGGCTACCGCTCGACGAGGCGCTCGGCGTACTGACCGAGCAGGCCGAGCGCGACTACATCCGCGAACTGATGGCCGCGATCCGCGCCGAGGTGCTCGGCGGCCATTCGCTCGCGAATGCGCTGGGCCAGCATCCGCGCGACTTCCCGGAAATCTACCGCGCGCTCGTCGCGGCGGGCGAGCACACCGGCAAGCTCGGCATCGTGCTGTCGCGGCTCGCCGACTACATCGAGCAGAGCAACGCGCTGAAGCAGAAGATCCTGCTGGCGTTCACGTATCCGGGGATCGTCACGCTGATCGCATTCGGCATCGTCACGTTCCTGCTGAGCTATGTCGTGCCGCAGGTCGTCAACGTGTTCGCGAGCACGAAGCAGCAGCTGCCCGTGCTGACGATCGTGATGATGGCGCTGTCGGATTTCGTGCGGCACTGGTGGTGGGCGATCCTGATCGCGGTCGCGCTCGTCGTGTGGCTCGTGAAGGCGACGCTGTCGCGCGACGGGCCCCGGCTCCGCTTCGACCGCTGGGTGCTGACCGCGCCGCTCGCGGGCAAGCTCGTGCGCGGCTACAACACGGTGCGCTTCGCGAGCACGCTGGGCATCCTCACCGCGGCGGGCGTGCCGATCCTGCGCGCGTTGCAGGCGGCCGGCGAGACGCTGTCGAACCGCGCGATGCGCGCGAACATTGACGATGCGATCGTGCGCGTGCGCGAAGGCTCCGCGCTGTCGCGCGCGCTGAACAACGTGAAGACGTTTCCGCCGGTGCTCGTGCACCTGATCCGTTCCGGCGAAGCGACGGGTGACGTGACGACGATGCTGGATCGCGCGGCCGAAGGCGAAGCGCGCGAGCTCGAGCGTCGCACGATGTTCCTGACGAGCCTGCTCGAACCGCTGCTGATCCTGGCGATGGGCGGCATCGTGCTCGTGATCGTGCTGGCCGTGATGCTGCCGATCATCGAGCTGAACAACATGGTGCAGTGACGGCCTGACCGTTGGTCAGGCCGTCGCCGTCGGCTTCAGCGCACGTAGATTGCCGGGGACGGCGTGTTGGCGGGCAGCTGGACTTCGGTGCGGGCGCCGTTGCGCTCGACGATGATCGAGCGGGGACGGACTTCGGCGAGCTTCGCGCCGGACGTGACGTCCGCGCCGAGCGACACGGCGCGCGGCGGTTCGCCGCCGACGCCGACGATCGCGGCACCGCCGTGGTCGAGCGCGAGGATGCCGAACAGGTGGATGTCCTGCACGGCATTCTTGTCGAGCTGGCCGCCGAAGAGCGCCGCGGCGTCCTCGGTACGGATCGGCAGCCGCGCGGCGGCGGCGGGCAGCGGCGCTTCGCGGGCGGACAGCGTGACGACCCAGTAGGTGGCCGTCGCGCACAAACCCGCGAAGAGGGCTAGGGAGAGGATCCGGATCGAGAGCGCGTTCATGCGCGCTATTGTACGGATGTATGTGAAATTTGCGTTGGGTGAAAGCCCTCGGCAACGAGCGCCTTACAATGCGTGCTCCGCGCCGGCGGGTTCGGAAGGTTGCCGCCAGGCAATCGTCCGGTGCGCCGGGCGCGTCACTCAACCAACGACATTTTTTGGAAAGAGGTAGTCAGTCATGCAAACGTGGATCACTCGCCGCAACGCGGCCGTGCGTCGTCAGCGCGGTTTCACGCTGATCGAGATCATGGTGGTGGTCGCGATCCTCGGGATCCTGGCGGCACTGATCGTGCCGAAGATCATGAGCCGCCCCGACGAGGCGCGCCGTATCGCCGCGAAGCAGGACATCGGCACGGTCATGCAGGCGCTCAAGCTGTACCGCCTCGACAACGGCCGCTACCCGACCCAGGAGCAGGGCCTGAACGCGCTGATCCAGAAGCCGTCCACCGATCCGATCCCGAACAACTGGAAGGACGGCGGCTATCTCGAGCGCCTGCCGAACGATCCGTGGGGCAACGGGTACAAGTACCTGAACCCGGGCGTGCACGGCGAGATCGACGTGTTCAGCTACGGCGCCGACGGCAAGGAAGGCGGCGAAGGCAACGACACCGACATCGGTTCGTGGCAGTAACCGCTCACTGACCGGCCCGACACTCCGTTCCCGTTCTTCATGCACGCCATTCGCACGACCTCCCGCTGCGGCCGCGATTGCCGTGTGCGTCGCGGTGCGGCTTCGGCCGTGCCGGCGCGGGCCGACGGCGGGCAGGCGTTGCACGGCGCGCGGCGTCATCGTGCGCGCGGCTTCACGCTGCTCGAAATGCTGGTCGTGCTCGTGATCGCGGGGCTGCTCGTGTCGCTCGCGTCGCTGTCGCTCACGCGCAATCCGCGCACCGACCTGCGCGAGGAAGCGCAGCGCATCGCGCTGCTGTTCGAGACCGCCGGCGACGAAGCGCAGGTGCGTGCGCGGCCGATCGCGTGGCAGCCGACCGAGCACGGCTTCCGTTTCGACGTGAGCTCGCCCGACGGCTGGCGCACGCTGCGCGACGACCTGCTGCGCCCGCGCGACTGGGACGGTGGCGTCACCGGCGCCGACATCGACTATCCGGGGGCCGGCCAACCGGGGTCCGACACGCATGCGAATCGCGTGGTGTTCGGCACCGAGAGCATCGACACGCCGGTGCGCGTGACGCTGCATTCGGCCGCCGGCAGCGCGACGATCGTCAGCACCGGCAACGGCCGCTACGAGGTGCAATGACGATGCGTCGTCGCGCGCCCTCTTCCGTTTCTTCATCGCGCCCCCCAAGGGGACTTCCTTCGGGGCACCCCAGGAGTACTTCCTCCGGAGCCCGGCCTGCGGCCGGCCTCGTCGGGGCGCGCCCCCCAAGGGGACTTCCTTCGGGGCGCGGTTTCACGATGATCGAGGTGCTGGTCGCGCTCGCGATCATCGCGGTCGCGCTCGCTGCGTCGATCCGTGCGGTCGGCACGATGGCGACCAACGCCTCCGATCTGCATCGCCGGCTGCTCGCCGGCTGGAGCGCCGACAACGCGCTCGCGCAGATGCGGCTCACGCATGCGTGGCCGGAGATCGGCGAACAGAGTTTCGACTGCTCGCAAGGCAACGTGCAGCTCGTCTGCACGCAGCGCGTGAGCACCACGCCCAACCCGGTGTTCCGGCGCGTCCGGATTTCGGTGAGCATGCCCGGGCGGTCCGGCGTGCTCGCGCAGATGGTGACGGTGGTCGCGAATGAAACCAGCCGTCCGCTCTGACGCGCCGATGCGACGCCCGCTCGCCCGCCCCGCCCGCGGCTTCACGCTGATCGAGCTGATGATCGCGATCGCGATCCTCGCGGTGGTCGCGATCCTCGCGTGGCGCGGGCTCGACCAGATCATGCGCGGTCGCGACAAGGTCGCGTCCGCGATGGAAGACGAGCGCGTGTTCGCGCAGATGTTCGACCAGATGCGCATCGACGCGCGGCTCGCCGCGACCGACGACGAGGCCGGCCAGCCGGCGATCGGCGTCGCCGGCAATACGCTGCAGATCGTCCGCGAACTCGAGGTGCCGGGCGCCGCGCCGCGGCTGCAGGTGGTCCGCTACCGGATCGCCGGCGGGCGCGTCGTGCGCTATGCGTCGTCGCCGATCGATGACGCGAACCGGCTGCGCAGCATGCTGAAGGACAGCAGCGTCGAAGGCTGGAGCTGGGTCGCGCTGATGGGCGGCGTCGGCGCGATCGACGCGAAGCTGTACGTGCCGCGCGTGGGCTGGACCACCAACCTGCAGACGGCCGACGAAGCGCTCGCGCAGAACAACGATGCGCTCAAGGTGCCGCAGATCGGCAACGCGCCGCCGACGCGCGCGGTGACGGGGCTGCAGGTCAGCATCGGCGCGACGTCGCTGCGCGTGCCGGTCACGCGCATCTTCCTCGTCGGGGAATGACGATGCGCGCGCACCCTCACCGTTCATGGCTTGCCGCCCGTGCCGCCGGTCGCGCACGGGTACGCGGCCGCCAGCGCGGCGCGGCGATCATCACCGCGCTGCTCGTCGTCGCGCTGTCGGCGATCCTGGTCTCGGGGATGCTGTGGCGCCAGCAGGTGCAGATCCGCCGCATCGAGAACCAGCGCGTGATCGCGCAGGCGCAGTGGGTCGCGCGCGGCGCGCTCGACTGGACGCGGATGATCCTGCGCTCCGAGGGCGACACGGCGCCGGGCATCACGTATCTCGGCGGCATCTGGGGCGTGCCGATCGCGAAGACGAAGCTGTCGGATTTCCTCGGCCGCATTGGTGCGCCCAACGACACCGGCAGCGAAGACACCTATATCTCCGGCTCGATCGAGGACGCACAGGCGAAGTTCAACCTGCGCAACCTGGTGGCGTCGCCGGCGCCCGGCGTGCTGCAGCTGAACGTCACGCAGGTCCAGGCGTTCCAGCGCCTGCTGACGACGCTCGGTTACGACGGCGCGCTCGCGAAGCGCATCGCGCTGCAGGTGCGCGCGGGCCTGCTGAATTCGGCGACGCGTTTCCAGATGCCGACGCTGCCGGGCGGTGGCACCGCGCCGCCGATCACCGCGCCGGTGACGACCGATCAGCAGGGCGGCGGCGGCTTCACCGACGATCCCGGCATGACGGGCGGCGACCGCGGGCCCGCGCCGCTGATGATGACGGGCGTCGACAGCCTGCTCGACGTCGACGGCGTGACGCCCGAGATGGTCGCGCGGCTGCGCCCGTTCGTCACCGTGCTGCCGACCACGACGCCCGTGAACATGAACACCGCGCCGGCCGAGGTGATCGCGGCGCTGATACCGGGGATGAGCGTGTCGTCCGCGCAGGCGCTCGTGTCGCGCCGCGAGACCGTGTTTTTCCGCAACGTCGGCGACGTGCAGCTCGCGCTGCGCGGCGCCGGTGCGCCGCCGAACGTGACGATCGATTCGAGCCTCGTCGACGTCAATTCGAGCTATTTCATCGTGCATGGCCGGATCCAGCACGAACGCGCGGAGGTCGATCGCACCTCGCTCGTGTATCGTGATCCGACCACGCACTCGACACGGGTCGTGCGCATCCGCGACCAGCTATAACGACGCCAATCGGGAGAGGAGCTCTTGTGAGCACGTTGATTGTTTCTTTGCCGCCGCGCGAGCCTGCCGTGCCGTTGCAGGAATGGCAGTGGCCCGAGCTGCCGTTCACGCTCGTCGACAAGGCCGGCCATGTGCAGCGCGCCGGCCGTGCCGCGCTCGCGCTGCTGCCGCGCGCGAATGCGACGGTGCTGATCGTCGCCGCGCGCGACGTGCTGCTGCTGGCCGCGACCGTGCCGCCGCTGAAGGGGCCGAAGCTGCGCCAGGCGTTGCCCAACATCGTCGAGGATCAGCTGATCCAGGATCCGCTCGGCTGCCATATCGCGCTCGATCCGGACGCGCTGCCCGATGGGCGCCGCGTGCTGGCCGTCGTCGATCGCGCGTGGTTCCGCACGATCTGCGAAGCGTTCACGGCAGCCGGCCACCGGCACCTGAGCGCGGTGCCCGCAACCCGCTGCCTGA